>CAZAPC010000024.1:0-12752 GCA_964486875.1 uncultured Planctomycetales bacterium | reverse complement strand
AGGCTTTTGCTCAGGGAATCGGAGCGGATGTTTACCAGAAAGCGCTGCCTTACATATCCTATTTTCAGGATAATGCCTTAACCAATGCAGCATTCAAAGGTTTTACCCGCAGCTATCAGGCAGGGGTTCCCGCGGATAAGAAATCTGATATCGGAGAATACGGAGCTTCTTCCTATGACCTTACGATATTAGGAAGGCTGCAGCTCGGCAATAATAAAACTGATATCATTGACACATTTAAGTATTATTCAACTCGAACAAACGATATTGATAACCCTGTCTTTTATTGCGGTACCAATTTTATTAATGCAGCAGGCCAGCCTATTAAGGGTTTGCCTTTTAATATGATTAGGATACTCGGCAGAGAAGGGCAGGGGGATTGGTGGAACCGGTGGGATTGGAATATTGATATCGGCGCCAGCGCGGATTTAGTTAATTACAGCCTTGAAGCCTACAGAAAATACAATAACCACAATTATCTTAACCTTGCTAAGGCCCAAGGAAGTGCCCTGCTTAAACTGCAGGATTCAGACGGCGGGTTTAGATTCGCACCTATCGGAGTATATCATGAGTCAGGAAATAGATTTTTCTGGAACCTTAAGTCAACTGAGAAGAATTGCCGCGTGCTTTATGCCCTTGAGAACCTGTATACCGCAACAGGAGAAACAAAATATAATACCGCAGCCAGCAATCTTAAAAACTGGCTTAAATGGATGTATAACAAGGATAAGCATCTTTACCACACTTCAGCCCAGTTTGACGGAACTATTTGGGTTAAGTCTTCCTTAGACCCGGAAAGCGAGTATGTTGCGACAGATGTAACCGCCCTTGCTCCGATAGAATGGATGGCGGCTAATTCATACTTCGGCGCTACCCAGGCAGAGCGCGATAATGAGATTGCCGCAATGTTTGAGGCGATCAGGGTAAGGACAGCTTATACAAATTCTTCAGGCAGGCCTTTATTCTATAAATTTTCCGAAAGCCAGGCCGGAGAATACGGCTCAGCTGAATGGACTGCCCAGATGGCAGTCGCTTATTTAAAGGCAGCGCGCCTTTATGCTGCTGTGGATCAGGCAAAATATCAGAACTATGCCAGTAACTGGCGTTTGCTTGTTTTATCATTGGAGAAGAATTTCTTTAAGCCTTGTTCGCTTAAACCTTCGGCTAAGGTAGCTCCTTATGGGCAGTACCTTGACGGTTCTGTCGCAGGCGGGGTTCCTACGGGGACCGGGTATGATACTGAGCATTATGAAGCTGCGCTGGCAAGTGCCTATTACGGATTTGCCTTAACCGGGACAGACCCGGCACAAATAGGTGTGCCTGTTAATATTCCAAGGCTTGCTCCGCAGATTACCGCGATAGAGGTGATTCATCCGAATAAAGATGTAAGGATTACTATTAATGACGCCCCCGGGACGTTAAGTTACAGCATATATTATACTGGGCATCTTACTAACAGCCTTTGGCCTTTTGCTACCAATAATTATCTTGCCTCGGGTACAGGCACAACCAGCTGGGTAGATAACGGCACAACTACCGGCAGGCATCCTTCTGCTGCCACGAACAGGTTCTACAAAACCGCCGCAGAAGATGATTTAAATATTCAGCAGCCTTCAAAAGCAAAGGGCGCGCAGGATAAAATCAGTAAATCTACAATTAAGTTTATTCCGTTGCTGTTGATTAACATGGTGACAGCCTTTGCCGGGCGCAAGGGCAGAAGGGATAATTTATCTCCTGATTGTAGCGAATCTATAAATCAAAGAGCTTATTTAATTCGGCTGCTGCGGGATGTTTCTACCTTCCGTGGCTGGTGGGGAAACATTAGGGCTTTAGTGCCTACCGCAGCGGCCGATTCTAAACACCGCAATAACGGCGGAAGTTCCTTTTTATCTAGATTCTTTGCTTTGCCACAGCAGAAAAAGTTTTTAGACAGGGAGGTTGGTAGAATAGCTGCACAAGAAATGCCGCCTGCCGTAAGCGCAGAATTGGGTGCAGCCTATCTTTCAAGAGCTCCTCCTATAGGGATAAGGGTTATTATTGATGCCGATTCAGAGATTGGCTTAAACGCAACCCTTCAGAGGCTTATCCCGCAAATCGAAAGAGAGCTCCCCGTGTCTATTTCCTGCATTGAGCAAGTGGCCTTAAGCGAGTTTCACCTTAAGAGAAACAGCCACGGACAGTATGATGTAAATGACTTTGAAAATATACTAAAGAGGCTTAAGTCTGAGCATCCGGATAAAATTGTTTTCATTTTTACCGGTGTTGATATTACCTCAAAATTCGACTGCCCGGTTCCTTACTATATCTTCGGCCGAGCCTGGTTTAATTTAGCGGATTTTTCTTACTCCCTGGGAACAATCTCTTCTTTATACCGTTTCCGCTCTCCCTCTTTGGCTCTATTCGAGAAGCGCGTGTATAAGCAAATTATTCATGAGCTCGGCCATACCCTAGGGCTTGATGATTGTGAGAATCGAGCCTGTGCGATGCATTTTTCTAGGAATGCCGCAGAACTTGATAAAGCAGGCGATAAGCTCTGCCCTTCCTGCCGCCGGTTTATTATGGAAGGTAAAAGCAATATGCGCGAAAGCCGTGACAACGGCGGGGTTTATTCAGCCTTCCTTCTTGGTTCTGGGCTTATCGGATTAGGGTTTACGGGAAGTGTTTTTGTTAACGTTGTTGGTTCGGTAATTATCCTGGTAGCCTTAGGGTTAACAGCAGTTAAATTTTTGCTAAAACCCAGGTTAAATAAAAGCTCCAAACGTTTAAATAGCGTAGAAGAGACATATATTAAATGGGTGCTGGATAAAAACCCGGGGCTTGAGCTTAGGCTAAAAGAAGCAAATGATTATAATGCCGCATATCTGCTGGCTTCAAGAGCCTTTGAGGCTGCCGCAGGGAGGAATCATGATAGTTTTGCCGCGGCCCTTGCCCGTAAGTACCATGAAGAAGAAAGCAGCCAGCAATCGCATGATAGCGGCAAGGTGCCGTCCGGCCGGAAAAACAATTTGAGCAATAATGGTGCGGGTTATTCCGGGAATTTAAGGGCTATTTCCGCCGATAAGCTGGTTCAGGCAGGAAAATTAGCTTTTTATTTTACTATTTTAGCTGCAACAGCCCTGTTTCTCCTTAATTATGCCGGATTGCTATCTTTAAGCAGGTATGCCTTTTTCTTAATAATCGGCCACATATTTATACCGATTACCATATTATGGGCTACTGCTGTCCGGATAAATATGGCTAAAAATTTTGATGAGGGTAAAGAATTCGGGATTATCAGCCCTTTTCGTAACGCAAGGAGCATCGTCGATGCTTCTTTGCATGGGTTTCATGTAAAGGGGAATGTCGCGTACTATCATTCTGGATCAAGAGAATTCTTCGTAGACTTTCTTGTGCTTTCGCATATCCCCAGGCGTTATCAATGGGTAATGTGTATCCATGAATGGCTGCATAAATATGCGGGTATTTTAATTGAGCCGTTAAATTACAGTACGATGATATGCATCTTTGCAATCCCCTGCGGCTTAGGTTCTATTCTGTTGGGAAACGTAGGGCTGGGATTATTAATCTGCCTTTTGGATATCTCAATCCCGGCGTTGACTTATATCTTTTCGTTACTAGTAGGGTTAACCGAGACAACAGAGGGGGTTAAGCTACTTGCGTTTAAGCAATGGAGGCGCATAAGGCCGGAAGAGATCGATGAGGCAATCTGCGAATATGTGCATAAGCAGGTTGCTAGCGGTGAAAATAGTTCGTGTTCAGAATCAAGCCAGCGGATTCATTGGAGAGAGTGGCTTAAAGGGATGGCGGAAGGGGCCTTGGGTATTGAGCTTATTCCGGTTTATGAAGGAGAAGAGATAGTTGTAGTCAAAAGCTCTGTTATACCTTCGGAGAGTCATCCAGCGGTGCTTTCAAGAGAAGAGAGGCAGCTGCTATCTGAGGCGATCTTGCATGCAAAAGGGCCTAGCCTAATCCTGGTTATCGCCGATGATGGCTTAGGCGAATATTCATGGCGCTGCCAAAGGGTAAACGAGATAAAAAAGCAGGCGCGTAACATGCTGCTTAAAACACATTTTTTCTCCAAGTTCAGCATTATTACTGTGCGCTCTACAAAATATAACCTTACCGCGCTGCGCAGGTTAATGCGTGTTTACAGCCTTAAATTAGATTCTATTCAAAAGAATGAAGCGCCTTCTTATGCATTCCTAAGCGAGCCCCATGGAAGGCGTAAAAAGCTGGAAAAGGCTATTGCTTACCTTGAGAGCCAGGGGGTTAATGAAGTAATTATAATCGGAGATACATTTGCCAATAATATTAACGATTCTGCGCAAGAAGGCTTTGGGGTTTTGGATTTTATCAGGGAGTACGTTAAAAAACCTAAGAATACTAGAGTGGTCTTGCTGGCCGGCAGGAGCGAAGTTTTTTTCTTAATGGCAATGTTAAATGACCGCGGATGCGGGTATCCGTTTCTTCCGGAAAAGCCGGAAACAAAGGGCTGGCCGAGGTACAAAAGAGATGAGTTTGTATGTATTGCAAGGGATTTGGATATTTTAGCGCAGCGCGATCCTGATGAAGCAGGCATATCATTGAAAGAGAAAGAAGATATAATTAAAGCGCGCGGCTTTGAAAGTGTTTTTGGCAAGGTAAACGAAGATAATTACCGCTATCACCCCAAATTGCAGGAATTGGCAGATTGGATGCTTACCAGCCCTGATTGCCGGCTTGTCTATTATGAAGATGCCGAGGCAATAATGCACGTAGTCGGGTCTATATCTACTGAGTTTGATTTTGAAGGGTTAAAGTATAAGGCTGCGCTATACGCGATGGAAAAAGCGCTAAGCAGAAAAGGCCGCGGGGGGCTGGTTTTCTTAAAGATAATCACCGAGCTAAAGAAAAGATTACATGCAGGTGATTTTCCCGCAGAGGATTTTTATAAATTAACCGGAAGCCTGCTGAACAGCGAGCGGGAGATTAATGCTAAAACCGGTTCAGAAGTTATTTCTTTTGTTATGCTTGATAGCCTAGAAAGATGCCTTGAAGAATCGAAGCAGGCAGGGCGTTCTACCGAAGGCGCTGTTAAAGCGCTGGAGGCAACCGTTATCGATAAAGCAAGGAGCCTTCCTTATATCTTTGATTATCTTATGCGCGCTATGCTCCCCGGGGATAAATTCGGGGTTACCCTTAAAAAAGGAGAGGCGCTTCGGGATGTCTTTGAATTATTCGGCATAGACTGGGTCTTGTCGCAGGACTCTATCAGGCAGAGGGAATTGGGCAGGCTAGGGGAGATGATTATTTCGGATAAATCTGGGAATATAATGCGCCTTAAAACCTGGTTTTTGTCCTCTAATCTTTTAGAAGATATAGCTACTTTTGAGAACAAGCATAAAATAAGCATAACAGAGGTGAATTTTCAGGCTAAAGATAGGCGCTCTCTTATGCTGCAGATGCCTTGTCCTTCAAAAGAATATGCGCCGCGCAGATTAAATCCTGATGAATTAAGCGGCCTGGCAGAGATCTTAAAGCTTAACGAGGCTGAAATTCTATCTTTAGGTAGTTCTGAATTGATGGTTCCCGCGCAGAAGGTCATAGACAGGATTAAATCCAGAGCTTTAAGCCTTAACCTCATTCTTAGCTCTTACAACCTGCCTTGTGTGAAAACGCCGGAGTTTTTATTCGATGAATTACGCTATCTCTTCGGAGAGGTTGTTTATTTTCCAAAGAATATTTTCAAGATTTTAATATCCAATCAAATCTATCCCAAGGCAAAACCAGAGGGAATGCCTGCGGTTAAAGATTCCCGCGATAACGGCGGAAGTAGCAGCCTAGCTTTTCAATCTGCATTTATGCAAAGGGCCAGGCTTTATAATAAATTTAAGTTTCCTGAAGCTTCAGCGCGCTTTCTAGCCTTTTCTGTTTATGTATATTCTAATGACCGCGCAGGCAATGAATTAGGCTGTGCTCAAGACGCCATATTTGGGCTGATGCAGGATAATATTATAAATTCTGAAGATTACCGTATATTAACCGGCAGATTGGCTAAAGTAGCAGCAATTATAAGGCAGATGAAATCTTTGCCTTATGATGATGATTGGCTTGTAGAGCGTGAGGCTGAAGCAGCTGGGCTTGCATGGAACGCTTTAGGGCAAATAGCGGGGCATATTGTCTTACTTGATGAATTAATTTGTTTATTTAAGCGCGAATTGCCCGGAGGGAACAAGGTTACCCCAGCAGTTTTTGCTTTCCGGCAGAGAACCTACGAGTTCTTATGCGATTTATCCAGGGGAATCAGTAACCTTCTTGACAGGAAATCACTTATGAGAAAATTGTGTGAGGGTGGGCCGATTTCTATCCCGCAGCAATATTATGCGAAGCCTTTTCCTGTTTTGATAGACGATGTTTTAAAAGGCAAAATAGCTTTGCCGTTAATTTATAAACTTGATAAAAGCCACGATGGAGTCGGAGCATTCTATATTGAAAGAGACAGCCAAGGGGCGGTGGATGTGACTATGGCCTATGTCCCAGGGTATCCGGCTTTTGTGAATTATCTTTACGAACTCTTTCCCCAAAGAGCCAAAGTCGATAATGACAAGTCCATTGTTACCGTGCGGGTGGGGCCCGGTAAGGAAGAAATAAGAGATTCCCTGCTGCGGCTTGAAAATTTTATGCGTGAGAAAACAGGCGATACCGGTTATGCCGAGGCTGTGTATAGAGATCCTTTCCGGGTATCGGGCGCTGCTTATGAAACGCGCTATATCGCAGAAGGTGTATTAGGCAGGGATTTTTTCTTAAAGAAGGATGCCGGTTATTCAAGGATCGGCGCTTCGGAGTATTTTTCTAATTTTTCCGGCAGGATCAATGCCAGGCTTATGGAAGAAGGATTCCCCGGACATTTGTACAGGGATTTTGTCCCATATGAAAGAGTTGAGATTTTTGAAGAATATATTGAAGGGTTAATTAGGGCAGAGCATGAGTATATCATCGGCAGGCTTCAACATTCAGGTACCGGGTTTGGTGCGCAAGAAACCGCGCTGAGGTTTAAGGCAGAGTTTGACTTAATGTGGCAGGCCCCTTCAGGGGAGGATGATTTTCCAAAGCCGCTTTTAGTGGAGCTTCGTTATCACTTTCCGCAGGTTTATAGGGATAACGGAGGAGATAGCGCAAAGAAGATTTTCCCTCCCGGCTTAGGCCCCAGAAGGATTGCTGATTCAGAAGTGGCGGTGCATTTATCTCATAAGGGTAACGGATTATTCGAAGCAGGAAGATATACCGAGGCAGTCCCATATTTCGAGATGGCGCTTGAGCTTGGCCCTGACGCCATTACTTATTATAACCTCGGTTGCCTTTATTTCTGCCTGCGTAATGGCAAAGAGGCATTGAGATATTGGCTGGCTGCTGCCAAACGCGATATCGGGTTATCAGCAGATATGCCCGGACAGTACCGGGAGGCGATTCTTAAAAGGATAGGTATAGTTACAATCGGCATGGCGAACTCATCTGATAAACCCGGCCTGCGCATTCCTGGCCTTGTCTTGGATTCTAAAAATGGATTTTTTCTTCAGGGGGCATTTGGCAACCTTGATGCAAAGCACGCCGAGGCTATCCGGGCCCTGGTCCGCCGTGGTTCATACCGCAGGTTACGCAAATACTCTCAATATGACTATTCTCTGGGGCAAAGATTTGATATCCAAGAGCGGCCCGAAGACGATAAGGACAGGGATATTCAAAGAACCATGTTACTTGTTGGCCCCAAACGGGTCTGTTTTTACTATTTAACTAAGAAGATTCCCAATGCCCCGCGCGAGGGATTTATTTGCGGAGAGTTTATCTATGGAAATCTTCTAGGGATTTTCTTCTCATCAAGAAGCCTTGCCCGCAGTTTTATCAAGGCGTTTGCCCAGGATGAATTCACTGTATTCCGCTATTTGGCTTTTCACGAGTATCAAGAGAAAATCAATGAGTTAACGCACGATGAGGCTTTGGAGGCCTCACTTTCAAGATATAAGCATGATGTCCAGTGCAGGATCAATAAGTTCTTTAAAGGGCGCCGCGAGAAGATGCAGATTCCTCTCTGGCGCAGGATATTGAAGTCTATAGGCCTGTCGCGGTTTATATGGACAGGATTGGTTGCTTTATGGTTTGCAGGTACGATTTTATCGGGGCGTTTATCCGGCATGGTCACTCCTGAAATTTTAATGAGCCTTGCGATGGTTGGCGCGGTAGTTATTCAAAATAAAACCGATGCGGCAAGCCATTACTCACAGGGCAAAGATAGCGCCGCCGGGATTTTTAAGCTCTCTGATGAGCGGTTGTATCTTGCTAAAAATGGCGAGAGAAATCGCACAAATGGGTTCTTTGTTTTGCCGGTTATGCTTTTATTAAGCGGATTAGCTGCGGCATTAAGTATAGGCGTAAGCTCGCAGTGTTCTTTAGGCGCAGTGCTTATGAGTATGGCCTGTGTTTCTATTATTGCTATTCCAAGTAAGCGCAATTTAAATAAGCATATTTTAAACGTAGCAGAGCTTAAAAAAGGGGATGTCGTTTCATTCAGCCGGAAGCATCCGGAATCAGTTTTAAAGAGGGCTTGGGAAGCCGGGGTTATTGAGTATGTGGATTTAAATGAACATAAAGTATCCATAAAAGCATTCCGCAGGAATTTAAGCAGTCGTCAGATATTTATTTATGATTCTACGCTTGCCGAAAGCGATGAAGTGATTTTGTTGATGCGGCCCGGGAGAAATGTTTGCAATAACTGTTTACTAAAGGCTCTTCCGGAAAACTTGCGGTTAAAGTTTCTTGGGAGTATTGCGCCAGACAGCTTCAAAGGAAGGTATATTTATCTAAGGCCGGCGATAGCCGCTTTATCAGCTGATCTTGAGCTGACAGAGGCTGCAAAGAAAATATTCGCTCTGCGTAAATCAGGGCATAAGTTCCATGCGTTACGTTCTAAGGTAAAAGGTGCCTCCAATATTCTTGCAATTAAGGCTAGTAAAAAAGATCGCATAGGTATCTCTTCCGCAGATGGGCATGATAAGTTAGTTAACTCGATTGTAAGGAGTTTATTAACTTTGACCAAGGAAGATATCCAAGAGATGATTTCAGGCTTATCCGAAGACGATTTAGTTGAATTGGCCTCTGATCTTATAGATTATGCCCGCTCAGTAAGCAAAAGTTACTTAAGGGCAGCGAGGCTTTACGGAGTAGCCTCATGGTTATTGCGGGAAATTAAACCCGAAGCAGCTTTTGAGCTAAGATCAGAGATGCTGCGTTCGGTATTCTTAAAAGTTAAGCCTAGGCCGGTAGATATAAATGAAGAGAGAGACCAAGAATTGGATGAAGAAGATCACATTTCAAAAGTTTTAACCGAGCTTGAAGAGAAAGTTGATAGTCTCAGCCAAATAGAGCTAGAAGAGCAAAAGGCAGATATTCTTTGCAGCCTGGATAATTTAGAAAATCTAGTTGGCGTAGATAGCGAGTTTTATCAGAGGATTCAAGACTTAAGGGAAGCTATTCTAGAGGATTCAGGCGAAGAGCATGATCAGGGCTCATTAAATTCTTTATTGTTGGGGGTAGTAGCGTTATTCTTTTCCGCTCTTTATTTGAATGCAGAGTTATTAAATGATTTCGCAAAGTATTTATCATCATCCTGGGCTCAATTATCTTGTTTAGGAATAGGCTTAACTAGGCTAAGCGAAAGCGTTGCCGATTTACCGGTGCTATCCCACGCCAAACAAAATAAATACGGCGTGCGCATTGCCGGAGCGCAGCTTGAAGAAGATGATTTTACACTAAATACAAACCGCATGAGCCAGATACTCCTAGATTTTTATCAATTCGCAAATAATGCGCCGGATTTAGTTTTCTTTGGAGAATTACTTGAGAGGGTGGCAGCTAAAACAAGCGATTTAGAAGAGAGGATCGGTATCTTACAACAGGTAGTGGATAATACAGGAATATCAATCGGGTTTAAGGATAAAATTGCCTTTGATCCTCTTGAGCCCAGGCCTGACTCAAGGCAGCATCGTGTAAGCGGTGCGCATCTGGCGGAGGAATTATTGACTAATTTGGGGTTTGACAGATTTACGGTTAAATCCGTAGGGTTATTAATCCGTATGCACGATGCTACATGGTCTTTGTACTGTTTGATGAAGTATGGGGATAGGAATAATTTTACTACCTTTGATTCGGTAGAAAAAGAAATGGAGAGAACGATTACGGCGCTTACCTTTGAATCCGCAATTCCTAAAGGAAGCTCTGTACGCAGCCTGAAAATGGCATATAGCCGTATGTGCGCCTTAATCGGGGTTGCGGATGTATATGCTTCTGCAGACCATTATCCTAACAATAGTTTTATATTAAGCTGTGTTGATTTTACGCGTTTGTTCGGGAAAGATAATGATGGTTATGCTCAAAATGATCTTCCGGGGATCAACAGAGAGGGGTGTGTTTTAAATAAGCTAACTTTAGCCTTAGGGTTATTATCCGCAGCGATACTTACCTTTCCTCTGAATACATATATCTGTATTCTACTTTTGTTTGCATCCCTTGTTATTATAACTGTCCCGTATCTAAGTAAATTGCAGTTTGTCTTTGCAGGGAGGCTAAATCCGGTTAGAGTTAAAAACCAATTTGCCGGAGATTTTTCAGATAGGCTTATTGTCCAAAGGCTTAACTGGAGTGGTTTGCAGCAAACAGACGAGCTTTTACCTTTAGAGTTTTTGGAGTTCAGCCCGGCATGGCGTGAACATATTGTTAAATCTCTTCTAAGTTGGAATTACGAGACCGCTTTTTTAGTGAAATTATTAGAAGGACTTAACACAGGCTTAACCTCTGATGATAAAAAAACGCTTAATTCTGACCTTGAACGGCTCCAGATACATCCGGCAGAACCGTATCGAGCCGCAAGGACTTTATTGAATTCTAAACCTAATCAGTATTTATATCTTGCGGTAAGAGAGGTTAATAAAGCCATAGCTGTAGAGTCGTCTGTTCTGGTATGGCGTGATACAGAGCGAGGAATTAGTACTATTTGTCCATGGGTGAACGCTCCGCATAACATACTTTCAAAACAATGGTTTCAGCCAAAATATATGCAGGGCCATCAGGAGATAGTAAGGTTTCTGGGAGTAGGGCGCGCATTATTGGCCTGGGTTATTAGAACAGAGGAGATGTCCGGAAATGGTGTGAAATTAACCTTACCGGGAGCATCAATCGAGTTAATGCATGCCGGATTTCCGCTTTCAAAAGTTATGGGTAGGCATGAAATTGAGCGCGGGCTAGAAAAATCTTCTCATATAACTGCCAGGGTCCTTCTTGAGCGTATGAATACAGGAGATAGAGAAGCCGGAAAGATTTTAAGAAGGCTGATTTTGTCGCAACCTAAAAACAGCCGCTCGGGTTGCGTTCTCAATAAGTTTATATTGGCCCTTGGTTTATTAGGCGCGGCTATAATTTTTCTGCCGGCGTTAAAACTTCTGCTCATGGGGCTGGCAGCACATTTTGCTACTGCCGGGCCGCAGATGCTTATTGCAGGGTCTCTTGTAGCCGGGCTCAGCTTAACGCAGCAGGATGATTTGTTTGGGCAGCGCTTACAACTTTTCCATATTTTGCATAATCCGGGGTATTATCCGGATGAGGTAGTCAATTTTGTCCGCGGGCTAAATATAGATTTTGACCCCAAAGATGAGAAGTTCTTTGCGTTGCCTTCCATGGCATCCGCAGGTTCTCTGAACTGGTCAGTTCCTTTAGCGGCTGTATCAGGAGTCCCGGTGCGGTTGCACTGGAGTTTTCTGCTGCTGTTTGGATATATTGCAATTTCATCAGGCTTAATCAGCGCAGGGCTTTACCTAGCAATCTTTGCCTGTGTCGCTTTGCACGAGTTCGGGCATGTCTTGGCAGGGCGTTATTACGGTATCGGCACAAATTGCATTATGCTTACCGGTATAGGCGGAATTGCTTCTATGAGAGGCACGGGAAGAAACCCGAAGGAGCAGGTCAGCATTGCATTCTCCGGGCCGATGGTAAATATTATCTTAGCCGGGATCATCCTTGCTTTCTCCTATATCTTTATGCCGGCAGCTTTGACCGCGGTAAATATAACAAGCCTGGCAGGGGCGCTGGGGTGGTTGTGGCGGGTGAATATAGTGCTGGCCGTATTTAACATCCTTCCGGTATTCCCCATGGACGGTGGCAGGATATTCAAAGGCTTGTTTATTGCATGCGGGATGGAGAGATCCCGCGCGACTAATCTTACTTTAATGCTAAGTTATTTATTTTGCACCGGCTTTATTCTCTGCGGGCTTTTATACCGTTTGCCATTCTTAGCGGTAATCGGCGTATTCGTTATTACTCAAGCCAGGCCCAATGCCCTGGCTACATTAATTGATGAAAGGTCAAGTTATTGCGGAGCGCCTTGGTTGTTTGGGAAATATCGCGGCTCGGTAAGAAAAGACGCATACTTTAAAGCGGAAATTGAGAAAATGCTCTTTCTGCTAGAGCAATTACATTCTTCCGTAGAGCAAATCGGCAGACATAGGACAGATAGGGGCCCTATCGTCAGTGGATGCCGTAGGTGCTTAGGGTGTATTCGCAATGTTAATGAGCTGGCAGTAAAGATAGATGACGTATTAAAGGAATGGCAAGATGAGAGCTATGACATTAGACTGAAGCGCATAGGGCATAGATTAAGATACGGGAGAAATCATATCAGCGATCCCGATATCGCGGCAAATAGAAATTCTATTAATATTGCTCTGGAG
>CAZAPC010000023.1:0-12940 GCA_964486875.1 uncultured Planctomycetales bacterium | reverse complement strand
TTATAACCTCTCCGATAACCCAGGACCTTAATCCGTAACCTGCGAGTTTATTAATAATAATATCTGCCAGCGGCTTACGGGCTATCACCACCATTCCTATCCCCATGTTCAGGGTATGGTACATCTCTTTTTCATCGACATTACCCTTGTTTTGAATCAAACGGAATATTTTTGGCACAATCCAAGCTTGCTTATTAATCCTGGCATCTACGTTATCAGGCAAAATACGGGAAATTTTATCATAAAATGCGCCGCCGGTTATATTGGCTATGCCTGTAATCTGCAGCCTGCGGCTGGTAACACGCAATAAATCCAGAACCGGCTTTACGTAAATCTTTGTCGGAGTAAGCAACTCTTTGCTCATGCGCCTCAATTCATTCCGCGACAATACTTTCCTTACCAGGGAATAACCGTTAGAGTGCAGGCCGCTGGATTCAAGGCCTATAATTACGTCTTTCGGCTCTATATTCGCGCCGTCAATAATATTTCCTTTCTCAATAACCCCTACGCAGAAACCAGCGATATCATAATCGCCTTCCCTATACATTCCCGGCATCTGCGCTGTCTCCCCTCCGATAAGAGAACAACCGGCTTCAATACATCCCTGGTTTATCCCTTTTATAACATCTATCAGAATATTCTCTTTTAACTTGCTATAAGCAATGTAATCGAGAAAGAACAACGGCTCGGCCCCGGTGCAGAGGATATCGTTGACATTCATCGCCACAGCATCAATTCCTATGGTATCGTGCTTATTCACTAGCTCGGCTACTTTTAACTTTGTCCCAACCCCATCGCTGGAAGAGACTAGAACAGGATTCTTATATTTATTTTTATCCAGCTTAAAGAAACTGCCGAATCCTCCTATATCCGTCAATACCTCTTCCCGGAAAGATCTTCTCACTATATTCTTTATCTTAGATTTAAATACGCTGGCCTTTGCAATATCAACCCCGGATTTCTTATAAGTTATTTTTTTCACGGGTGCCTCCCCGTCCAACAATAAAGGCAGAGCTTATCCTTCGGTATGCCAATTGCCTTAATCATATCAGACAGCCTCTGGTATATCAATGTGGTCGCCCCCAAGTCTTTACGGATCCAGCTGACCATTTTATTATATTCCTTACTATTTTCATCGATATACTTCTTTACATTCTTGTTATTCTTGCCTTCAAGCGCCTTTATCGCCTTGCGCGCCGCAAGCTCATCTATTGAACGGGTGGAATAATTAAATTTACAGGGGAAGAGCAACGGAGGGCAAGCAATCCTCAGATGAATCTCCTTTGCCCCGTGCCGGCGCAGTTTCTGAATTGTATAATTTTTTAATTGGGTACCGCGGACAATAGAATCATCACAGAAAACAATTCGCTTGCCTTTTATTATCTCAGGGATGGGAATTAATTTCATCTTGGCAATTAAATCGCGTTTCTCTTGCGAAGGAGGAGTATAGCTGCGGTCAAATCCCGGGGTATACTTGACTAGCGGCCGGCGTAACGGTACCCCCGATTTCATGCTATAACCTATTGCATGGGCAGTCCCCGAATCCGGGATGCCCGCGACCATATCCGCATCAACATTATCCCCGCTAGCCAGACACACCCCACACCTCTCCCTAGCCAACTCAACATTAACATCGTTATAATAAGATGCGGGAAATCCGGTATAAACCCAGAGAAAAGAACATATTCTATTAGCCTTTAATCCTTTACGCTTAATCTTTAATCCGGATTTAGTCAATAAAACTATCTCTCCGGGCTCAAGGTATTTTATAACTCTGTACCCTAAATTTAAAAAAGCTGAGCTTTCAGTGGTTACTGCCCAGCTTCCACTGCGCCTTCCTATAACCAGGGGGGTAATCCCCAATTTATCCCTGGCAGCATAAATCCCTTCCTTATTAAGCAAAAGCAGAGAACATGAACCTTCTATTTTGTCAGACATCTTTTGGATGCCTTCGGAAATATTCCTGCCTCCGATAACCATTTTTGCGACAAGCTCGGTAAGGTTAACTCTGCTATCAGTAACTTCGCTGAATGATTTTCCATTCTTAAATAAATACTTAGCAAGCTTATCCGCGTTATCAATGAAGCCATTGGTCACAATCGCAAAAGGCCCAAGCTTTGAATTAATTACTATCGGCTGCTCATCCCTTGCGCTGATCACCCCAATCCCCATATTTCCCTGCATGCTCTTGTAATCCCCGTAAAATTTTGCCTTAAATTGGCTTCCGCGTATATCATGAATTTTCCTCTGCAGGCCCTTGCCGAACACAGCTAAACCCGCAAATTGCGTACCTAGATGCGAATGGTAGTCTGTGCCATAAAATAAATCTTCGCTGCAGTCTTTCTTCGAAACAACCCCAAAGATACCGCTCATAGCCTGTCTCCCTTACCTAGAAATTATTATTAATATATTCAACGCCGTTACGGAATATCTGAAGCCCATCGCCGCATCTATTTAAGCTCCATCTCGGATGCTGGCCTAACTGTATATGCCTTTCAGGGTGAGGCATCAAGCCTAATACCCTCCCTGTCTTATCGCATATCCCGGCAATATTATAAACCGACCCATTTGGATTATCCGGATATCCCGTCAAGCTGCCGGAAGAATCGGAATAGCAAAAAATTATTTGCCCCTTATTTTTCATCCGAGAGATAATTTTCTTGTCTTTTACGACAAATTTTCCTTCCCCATGCGCTACCGGAAGATAAATAACTTTTGAGATGCCCCTTGTCCAGATACACTTGCCTGAAGAACTTAAATAAACCCACCTATCTTCGAATTTACCCGAATCATTAATAATCAGGCTAGCCTCCTGAGCAAACAGATTATTTCCCGGCAACAGCCCGCTTTTAACCAAAACCTGAAAACCATTACAGATACCTATAATAAGCTTGCCTTTAGATATAAACTTCTTTAAATCCGGTGATAATTTATGCTTTAATTCATTCGCAAATATTTTACCCGAAGCAATATCATCTCCGTAGCTAAACCCTCCGGGTAAAGCTAGTATATGGTAATCCGATAAGGAAACTTTATCGCTTACTATTTCATTGATATGCACAAGCTCCACCTGTGCCTTGCACAAAGAAAAAGCAAAGGCAGTCTCTTTATCGCAATTTGTCCCCGCCGTCCTTAGCACACAGACTTTAACCTTCATAGAACCTTTTGATAACGCAAGCCGCTTCTTTAGGATCATCCACTAAAGTAAATATACCCAGATCACTTTTACTAATATAGCCGTTTTTAAGTACGGTTTTCTTAATCCACTCTAGAATCCCACCCCAATACCGGCTGTTAAATAAGACTACCGGGAATTTAGATATCCTCTGCGTCTGAATAAGATTAATCGCCTCAAAGAATTCATCCAGTGTGCCGTACCCCCCGGGAAGGATAACAAAAGCCTTGGCATATTTCACAAACATCACTTTCCTCACAAAGAAATAACGAAAATCTAAAAGCGTATCTACGTATTTATTCGGTTTCTGCTCCGAAGGTATATGTATATTTAAGCCTATGGAATGCCCTCCCGCACGCTTCGCTCCCTTATTTGCAGCCTCCATTAAACCGGGGCCGCTTCCAGTAATTATCGCATACCCGGCTTTGGCTATTTGATAAGCTACATCTTCTCCGAGCTTATAATGCGAATCCCCAGGCTTAGTGCGCGCTGAGCCAAATATAGAAACAGCCTTTCCCATTTTAGAGAGCACCTCAAACCCTTCGACAAACTCCGACATAATCCTGAATACCCTCCAGGGATCCTCTTGGGTAAAATCCTCTTTCTCTAGAAAATTATCTGCGGTAATTATTTTTTTCTTCACCATTGTAATTTAGACCTCCAGGCTTCTTTTAATATATCAATATTGGAATTAACGCATAGCTTTCCGTCTAGGCCGTAAATACTCAGGTTTTTCCTTCCGCTTATACATCCGATTAACCCGAAAGGCAGGCCTTTTAGCGCTCTCTCGAATTCCTTCTGCCTATCCCTCTTGACCTCCACAATAAACCTGGAGTTAGACTCGGAAAACAGTATAAAATCATCGCGTTTATTATTAGAGATATAGGGGACCTGTTGTAAAAATACTTCTGCCCCTAGGCCTCCGGCAAAACTCATTTCAGCCAAAGACACACCAAGGCCGCCATCAGAACAATCATGAATAGCCTTAACTAATCGCTTATCTGTAGCCCGGCTTAAAGCCTCAAACAATCTTTTAGCTACCGAGGTTCTTACCCTAGGCACTGAGCTGCCTACTGCATTATTCAAACCGTAATAATGTGACCCGCCTAATTCATTATAGGTATTACCGACTATATAAATCAAGTCTCCTTTATTTTTAAAGTACATCGAGACCGCCTTCCCACTATCATCCATTACAGAAATTGCGGAAATAAGGATTGTCCCCGGGATGCTTAAAGACTTCCCAAAAGATGTGTATTCATTATAAAGGCTATCCTTACCCGAGATAAAAGGGACTCCGAATCCTTTTGCTGCATCATAACAGCCGAATGCTGCGCGTACCAAACTTCCCAGCCTATCCGGCTTGTCAGGATTCCCCCAACAGAAATTATCCAATATTGCAACTTCCTTAAGCGAACCTCCTACGCTTATAATCTGGCGCAACGCCTCATCAATACAAGAGGCTGCCATCCAATAGGGATCAATGAAGCCGTATCGAAAGTTTATCCCGTTTGAGACGATTACCCCTTTTTTAGATTTAAGTACCGGCCTAACAATAGCCGCATCCGAAGGCCCGTCATTTAAAACACCGACCAAAGGCTTTAGCACCGATCCCCCCTGGACCTCATGATCATACCTGCGAATTACCGATTCTTTAGAACATATATCATAACGCGAAAGGAGTTTTAATAAAATTTTATTCAAATCTTTTGGAAGGCTTAACTTAGGCTCCTTGTGATTTGGCTTAATATAGACTGCTTTCTTTTCTATCCTGGGTAGGCCTTCATGCAGAAAATCCATATCCAGACTACAGACTAAATTACCATGATAAAAAAGCTCAAGCTTATCGGTATCAGCAAACTCTCCTATTACCGTAGCTTCGACATTCTCGCTGCTAAAAATATCCAAAAGAAAATCTATCTTCTTAGGCGGGACCGAAAGCACCATCCTCTCCTGAGATTCGGATATCCATATCTCCATATAAGATAAACCGCTGTATTTAAGAGGGACTCTATCTAAATTGACTCTTACCCCAAGGCCCACGCCCATCTCACCGACAGCGCTTGACAATCCGCCTGCACCGCAATCGGTAATGGCGCTGTAAAGGTTCTTATCTCTTGCCTTAAGCAGGGTATCCAACATCTTTTTTTCCTGAATGGGGTTCCCGATTTGCACAGCTCCTCCGGAAAGGGCTTCGGATTCATGAGTCAATTCACCCGATGAGAATGTTGCGCCGTGTATTCCGTCCCTGCCTGTCCTGCCCCCGACAACCACAACCAGATCACCGGTATTTGTTTTCTTAAAAGATTTATCTCTAGGCATAATCCCCACAGTGCCGCAATAGACAAGCGGATTTCCTGTAAATCCCTCATCAAATAATATGGCGCCGTTTACCGTAGGGATCCCCATCTTATTACCATAATCCTGCACGCCGCTTACAACCCCTTTCATAACACGCTTAGGATGCAACGCCCCTTCGGGAACCTTGCTAAAAGGATAATCTGGCAGGCCAAAACAGAATATATCGGTATTTAAAATCGGCTTAGCCCCTAAACCAGTACCCATAGGGTCACGTATTACTCCTCCTATCCCGGTATTTGCGCCTCCAAAAGGCTCAAGCGCTGAAGGATGATTATGGGTCTCAACCTTAAAACAGACATTATATTTGTCGTCAAAACGGATAACCCCTGAATTATCCTTAAATACCGAAACGCACCAAGGCTTATTTAATTCCTTGGTAACCTTCATTATTGTAGATTTAAGAAGATTGTCTATCCTGCCGGGGATGCGCCTATCAATACCTTTCCCCTTCTGCGAATAACTGATTTTCCCGCGGAATGTTTTATGCCAGCAATGCTCAGACCAGGTCTGGGCTATTGTCTCCAATTCGCAATCCGTAGGATTCCTCCCCAGCTTCTTAAAATACGCTTTTATTGAGCGCATCTCTGAAAGATTAAGAAAAAGCTGCCCATCCCTGCTTATCTTAAGCAGCCCGTCATCCGAAACACCAAGGACATCCACATGTATGAGATTAAACGTATATTTTAAATTACTTTTTACCGGATGCTCATCTTCTTTTACAATATGCTGGATTAGTTTATTGTAGAGAAGCTTGCCACAGATAGTCTTTAATTGCCCCTTGGAGACTTGCCCGCGGATTATGTATTTTTTAGCGGTCTTGACTGAGTTTACTCCTCTAATATCCAAGTCTTTTATGCCTTTTAAAGTTGACTCCTCAACCGGATCCATTACCCCTGGGTTATAAGCTACTTCGATTATTGAATCTAAGCTATAAGGCTTTGCCGGCTTGCGGTTTAAATGATAGTTCTGGCAGATAGGATCACAGAGGAGCTCACGGCAAATTCTTAAGGTATCTTGCTGCGAAACACTGCCCTCAATATAATATACTTGGATAAATTTGGCGCTCTGAACAAGATTAATCCCCAAATCAAAAATATCTTTTTTGATGCCTTCTCCGACAGCATCAAAAATACCGGGTTTATCCTGTATCTCTATTTTATAAAGCATGGTTTCTAAATACGGGGTACTAGGTGGGTAAAATTATAATAAACCGACTCTCTTAAAGATCGTTTTTACATTACTCAGGTAATAATTCAAATCAAAAATTTTATCAAGATCATTTTCGCTTAAATATTTCAGGACTTCAAGCTCAAGTAAAAGGCTATTCTTAAAATCAACCCCCTCTTTCCAGGTGCGCATAGCGGCACACTGAACAATATCATAGGCCTTTATCCTCGGCAAGCCTGAATCCATAAGTTTTAATAATACCCTTTGCGAAAATATAAGGCCTTTAGTTTTTATAAGGTTCGCCATCATATTTTCCGGGTAAACGCTCATCCCCTCAATCACCTGAATAAATTTATTAAGCATATAATCCAGCGCTAAGGTGGAATCCGGAATAATAACCCTTTCAACTGAAGAATGCGAAATATCGCGCTCATGCCAAAGGGCGATATTTTCCATTGAAGCTAAAGCATTGCCTCGTAATAAACGTGCGAGTCCGCAGATACGCTCGCAGATTACCGGATTTCGTTTATGCGGCATGGCAGATGAACCTTTCTGGCCTTTGCCAAACGGCTCTTCCGCCTCCAGGACCTCTGTGCGCTGCAGATGCCTTATTTCAGTTGCAAATTTCTCTAAGCTGGAGCCTACAATTGCTATCCTCGCCATAAGCACTGCGTATATATCACGCTGAATTATTTGAGTGGATATTTTTGCCGGTTTTAACCCAAGTTTCTTACATATATAGTTCTCTACAACAGGATCAACATTAGCAAAAGTGCCCACTGCTCCGGATACTTTACCAACAGAAACTTCTTCTCCTGCGAGCTTTAAGCGCTCTAAATTACGCTGCATTTCATCATACCAAAGAGCAAGCTTTAACCCAAAAGTAGTTGGCTCGGCATGCACACCATGCGTACGGCCTATACAGACGGTATCCTTATATGCTCTGGCTTTCTTTGCTAAAACCTTAAGCACTCTGTTTACATCATCTATCAGGATTTTCGAAGCTGCTTTTAGCTGTACACCAAGCGTTGTATCTAAGATATCTGAAGAAGTAAGCCCAAGATGCAGATATTTAGCATCGCTTCCTATATATTGGGCTACATTAGTTACAAATGCCACTACATCATGTTGTGTCTTATCTTCAATCTTTTTTATTTGTGATAAATTAAACCTGGCTTTATTTTTAATTCTTTTAACAGCTGAGAAGGGAACTTTCTTTTGTTTGGCAAGGGCTTCTAAGGCAAGTATCTCGATGGCAAGCATAGTCTTAAATTTAAACTCTTCCTGCCATATTGCGGACATCTTAGGAAGGCTATAGCGCTCAATCATTTCATATACCCTTTCTTATTTTAGGAATTTATTATATCAGAAATCTAGATTTTGGCAAACAAAAAGAAACCAGCTGGCTGATCCGGTAAGGTATGAATACATCCCGCGGCCATCTAAATTAAAATACTCGGGCAGGCAAGGGTAAATCTTACTTTTTTCAGTATTTACGCTTAACTCATAAAGAGATTTTAAAACTTTAAGCGCTTCTTTTCTGTACCCGCGCAATAACAAAGCATAAGCATACATCACAGCCATATGTGAAAATATCGCGCCGTTTTCTTTTTCGCCGTAGGCAAATGAGAAAGCCCGGCCTAAGTCATGCATTTCGTATCCGAAATCAGTGTTTAAATGGTATCCCCCAAGCTTATTATCAAAGAGGTATTTATCAACGCTTTTAATAATCTTTCTAACCTGCCAGTCTTCTGCCACTCCGCTCATAATTGCAAAGGCTTGCGAAGCAAGCATCATCCTTACTCTCCCGCCTGTTTTACCCTCAACCCTTCTTCTTTTATTATCGTAATAACCGTTAAAGAACCCCTGCGCAAGCCATTCTTTTTTGCGGATATAGCGCATCATCCACTCTGCTTTTGATTCTAAATCTTTGGCGAACCAAGAGCAATCTATGGAAAGAGTCTTTCCTTTGATGCCATGTTCAACTTGTTTAAAATACTCCCCGAGCTGTTTTTGTTTAAGCCTGATATTCTTATAATCACAAGATCGCAGTAAAGTTTTAAGCTCCGCAAAGATCCTGATCTCTTTCTTTCCTGAAAGCCGTAAAAGCTGCGCTAATTTCAGAAGGTTGCCCGCATACATACAGCTGAATGCAACGCTCTCTCCTCTCTCGCTTGCCATATCCAATCCGTCATTCCAATCCGCTCCTTCAAGCCGGATATGGTTATGCGAACCAACATTAAAAAACTGCGTTAGGTTTTGCAGGATTAAATGCTCTAAAACCGTTCCCTTATATCTACAAGGCCTTGGGCTTCGGTTTATTTTACGGGAACGCCAAATATGCTGATCAATAAAATACCCGGTTTTTTCAAACAAAATTCCTGTGTCATGCGTTTTATTAATATAGAGTTCAGTAGCAAGTAGGGGCCAAATACCGTGGTCCATCCATACGCGTGAAATATCGTTACGGTCAGCAATAAATTCGCCCGGTTTTTTACCTATAATAGTGGCATTAGACCCGTCAGGCCGTACGCCGGAGAAATTATTTATTAATATACTGCGCACTTCTTTAGAACCGCTTAAGATTAAGCCTAAACAATCCTGCCAAAGATCACGCCATCCGCGGCCACCTTTACCATAATCAAAATCGGGAAGGAAAGAACAGCCAAAAATCTTTCTTAAAACAGGTTGAATGCTCACCCACTTAAACCAATTATTAAAATTCTTATCCTCTTCAGGAGCTTTAACTACATTGGCTTTCTGTAACCAAAATTTCTTAGTATCTTCAAGGGATGTATTTACCTTATCAAGGCTATTAAATTTTTTGATAATACGCGCAATCTCCTGGTAATTGTGAGTTATACCCATTGCTATAATATAGGAGAACGAATCTCCTTGCCTCAAATCCCTGCCTCTAAAACGCAAGGCGCCCATAGGCTCTTTACCCTGGATATTTTCTTGCCCCGGAAGCATGTTTTCTAAAACACTCTCCGGAGACTCCAGATCCCCTGCTTCTCCACAAAAAACCTCCTGCGTCGGATAGAAATACTGTGGAGCATTTCCTTTTTCATCCCAACCTAAGACAAAATAATAGTTTTTGTTTGACTTATGTCCTGACTCATCAAAAGATAATGTCGGTTTAGATATGATTCCGAATTTATTTAAGATTATACGCTGCAATAACGAAGTTACATGCCTGTGGTCACGGATATTATTAGCACCCCTGGCATACATAGGGATAGCTGCTGTAGGTATAAGACTTATTTTTTTACGTGAAATGTTTGTAATTGTAACCTGCATCAACTCAATCGGATCGCCTGATGCAGGGACAAAAGACAAAACCTCGCTTTTTATGCCTATTCTTTTATTTTCTCTGGTAATTTTATGCCAGAGCAAGCCAGCTTCGAGATTAAACTTATCTTCATTTATAGCCTTAAGATCCTTGGATAAGCCGGCTGCTGACCAGATCTTATCTTTATTAATATATATCCAGAAATTACGCGAGTATTTGGAATTGACTAAATCAGTACGGGATGCCGGAGGCATTAGAAATGCATCTTGGCCAGATTTAATATCCCCACAAAGATACGGGGTTATTGAAGAGATTATTTTTTCATTACAAAGAGGGAAATAAAGCGCCCTCATCATATGCGCTTTCTGAAAGGAAAAACTACCATTATCGTCTGTAAATTTATAGGTATTGCTCATAGAAATTAGTTTGCTATAATTAAAAACCTTTATAATACAAAACTGATAGCGACAAAAAAGACGGTTATCTTTCAAAGAACCGTCCCTATCTAACAACAGAACCCAAGCGAATTTCTATGTTATTTTAAGGCGTTTTCTTTCTATTAATCCAATAAGGTTCTCGGGTAATTTTGGATTATTAATAAATTCAGCTCCTACTCTATATTTATCTTCGGAATCTAATCTAACCCAAATAACTTTCGCAGAGCCTCCATAAAAATATTTTTCATAAGCAAACGTTAACTTTAATATGGTACCAACAGGAATAGAATCTTTCGCTATAAAACATACTCCCCCGGGGCTTATATTATAAATCACAGAAGAGTAGGATTTAGAATCTCCGTAAACCGTATATTTTATTTCAGATGAATTAGGAATTCGGATATATTTCCTTTTTTCTGTCATGATTTAATTATACTACTATTTAAGACCTAAGCAACAAAAAAACTCGCTCTAGTTAATGCCCATAATCCAGCGGAAAAACCAGCCAATATAAGCAATAATTCCATTAACTACAAACCATTAACTAATCGCCAATTCAGAGATAAAGAGTTAGTTTTACGAGATATACTTGGCGGTTTAGTTGGAACAAGATTACTTCAGGAAAAAATGGGACAGTCCCCTGCGGGGACAGTCCCTATTTTTCCCCTAACTCTTTGCAACGTCGATACATAAAAATAACCCTAACTAGCGATGCTAATCAGGGTTAATTTTATCTCTCTTTCTGTGGTTTGAGAGAAATACGTGGTTGCGCAGGTCAGTATACTCTATAACTATATCTCTTAATAGCCACAAGCTAATTATATAGGTAATTGGCCAAATATCAAGAGATTAGGCTTATTAGAGATAAATTTTATGTCCGTTTTGTCCGCTTTTATCAGAGATAAATCGGTGTAATTCTCTATAGCAGAGATAGATAAGACATGTCCACCCCTATATGGGCGGACATTTAATTAAGGATGAGGAGTAATTGCGAAAACTACGATTTCTCCACGCGTACGGCCATAATAAAAGAAAATTCGATAGGCAGCTGGAGTGTCCTGTTCTGCGTAAGCCTCAAAAACTTTTTCCTTATTTGGCCCAAATATTGAAGAATACGTGTGGGTTTGCAGACTTGGGTGCCGTGGATCCTCTTCGAGAAACCTTAATGCCTTAGATACTGCTTTAAAACGCTTCTCTAAATGTGCAGAATTCTTAAGCTCTTTTAAGCTTTGCTTTGCACTAGGCGTAAAACTTAAGCAATAAGTCATAAGTCGTTCAAGAACCCTTCCAAATCGTTAACTTTCTCTGCCTTGCCCTCGCCTGCTTCCTGTAATCCTTTACGAACTTTTCCAATAACTTCAGGATTGCTATAAACCCAGGCTTCACTGCTTGGAATCGATACTGCCGGCCTAAGAAGAATATCTCCGCACTTACCTACAAATACTTGGTAAGAGTCGATCTTCATCTTGCTCATCATAAGCCTCTGAAGTCTTCCGCCTAAAGTGATCCTATGCTTTGAATCTAATGGCCTAGTATCTACAGACATAAACTTTTCTTTTATCTCAACCACTTCTTTCTTTCTTAATAAAGCTCTAATCGTCTTCATCTTGCCACCCCCCTTTCCATTTAAAGCATACCATATAGTGGGAATATTGTCAAGTGGGAAAGTGGGATATTCTATAAGAGCAGGACAGAAGTATTTATATAACTTTTAATTTTTATGAACCTAAATGGTATTTTTTCTTCTGCTCAAATTCTTCTTTGGTAATAACTCCAGAATCTAATAATTTCTTATACTTAATTATTTCGTCAGCGTGTGAACCAGTAAATCCTGTTTGGGGAGCAGGGCTTGATAGAGCCGGGGGAAGACTAACACTGATTTCTTTTCTATTAAGATTTCTCGCATTCTTAAAAAAGAAATCGGGAATAGCCGGTAATACCCCACAAGCAAGCGATGCAAGTTGCCAGCCAGGAGCTACCCCTGCTCTAATCTGTGCCCTTGTATCTTCATAGCCAGGTTTCTTAAATACAAGTTTAATATTGTGTCTATTATCAAATTTTATTGTAGCTGGCGTTACTCCAATTCTAGTAAATTCACCATATTTGTAATTATGATAAATAACAGCTCCTTCTGGATCGCTATCTATTTTCACATCAGTTGTTTTCTCTTTAAGAATAGTTGCACAACCAATCATATTAATAACAAACATTGACAAAAAAACTAAATTAATTAACTTTTTCATCCTTCCCTCCCTTAGTATTCTTATCGTTTTACTTTTTCAGCAAGATCTTTAGCACTCTTAAGAATTTTAACTTCAGCATCAACAAATTCTGAGCTACCCTTTACTATTTCATTTGTATCTCCACTTAATAACTTCTCTAGCCTATCATTTAGAAAGTAATAACGCCACTGCTTTATCTCTTTGGTCTTGCCGAAAGGCTTATCATAGCGGTATTCTTTTATAGTGACAAAAATTAACTTTTTATTATAGAAATAATACTCTTGTA
>CAZAPC010000022.1:0-13061 GCA_964486875.1 uncultured Planctomycetales bacterium | reverse complement strand
AAGAGACAGTATCTATATTATTCAAGCAACGGCAATATTTTGCTATCAAAGCGCAGTTACCGCCAGTCACAACTACCTTTGCGTCCCTCCCTATTTCCTTTTTAATGCGCATAACGAGTTCGTCCGTAAGGCTGCTAAAGCCGTATATTATTCCGGAAAGCATACTGTTCTTAGTATCTCTACCGATAAAATCTTCCGGGTCTTCTAGTTTTATATTTGGCAAAAGGGCGGTGCGTTTATTTAACGCCTCTAACGATATTTTAAGCCCCGGAAGGATCATTCCCCCTAAATATTCTTTCTCCCTTGAAATAACATCGAAAGTGACTGCCGTACCAAAATCAATCACAATTACCGGTGATCCGTATATCCTTAAAGCAGCATAAGCATTAACCAATCTGTCTTTTCCTACTTCCCCGGGCTTCCGGTAAAGGTTTCTAATCGGCACCTTTATGTCCTTACCTATTATATTAGGGGTTTTCCCCGATAAGAGCTTAAGATCGCGCTTGAGTATAACGGTCTTACAGGGGACAACGCTACAGATAACAATATCCTCAATTAATGCCTTACCTAACTTAGGTTTAAGCTTAAGTAATCCATACCCAGAGGTTGGAATATTAAAAGTACGGAATAAACGGCGTGATTTAAACAACCCGAAAGAAATACTGGTATTACCTACGTCAACGCTTAGTAAATTCACCTTTTAATTCCTTTATTTTATCCCTCAAAGAAGCGGCTCTTTCAAACTGTAAATTCCTCGCCGCTAACTCCATTTCATATTGTAGCTCGGAAATATACTTGCGCAACTGGTATTCGTCCTTTTCTTCTCCGGTTAAGTTGGCAATAAAATTTTCGGCCTGGGCCAACACTTCAATCCCCTCTTTAATCGCCTTATCTATTGAACGGGGAGTAATCTTATTTTTTAAGTTGAATTTCATTTGGATCTCTCTCCTACGATTACTCTCATTAATCGCTTTTTTCATAGACTTTGTCATAGTGTCCGCGTACATAATGACACAGCCGTTGATATTTCGCGCAGCCCTTCCGGAAACCTGGATAAGGCTTGTTGCCGAACGCAAAAAACCCTCCTTATCCGCATCGAGTATAGCCACTAAAGAAACCTCCGGAAGATCCAACCCCTCTCTTAAAAGGTTTATCCCGACTAAACAGTCGAATTCTTTTTTTCTTAAGTCCATCAGAATCTTAGAGCGCTCAATAGTCTGTATATCCGAATGAAGGTATTTTACCCTAAGGCCTTTTTCTCCAAGGTAGCTGCTTAAGTCTTCGGCCATCCGCTTGGTAAGCGTTGTGACAAGAGTCCGTTCCTTATTTTCCGAGCGTTTTCTTACCTCCCTTGTTAAATCCTCTATCTGGCTTTCTGTTTTACGGATTAATATCTTAGGCTCCAATAATCCTGTGGGCCTTATAACCTGCTCTACTACATTGCCATTGGATCTCTTAATTTCATATTCTCCGGGTGTTGCGGAGACAAAAACCGCTCTTTTTGCCAATCGGGAAAACTCAGCGAATTTCAATGGACGATTATCAAGGCATGAAGGAAGACGGAAACCATGCTCCACCAGTATCTCCTTACGCGCCCTATCCCCCTCATACATACCTCCTATCTGGGGTATAGTGGCATGCGACTCATCAATAATAACCAGGAAATTGTCTTGAGGAAAATAATCCAGCAGGGAATACGGCCGGCTCCCGGCAGGCCTGCCGCTAAGATGCCTGGAATAATTTTCAATCCCGTGGCAATAGCCAATCTCCTTAAGCATCTCCAGATCATATTTAGTGCGGGATTCAAGCCGCTGAGCCTCCAATAGTTTATTCCGGGATTTTAATTTCCTTAACTCCTCGTCAAGCTCACAAATTATCGAGCTACATGCAGAACTAATTATATCTTTGGAAACCATGAAGTGCTTAGCCGGATATATCGATACCTGTTCTAATTTACCGGTGGCCTCGCCAGATACAGGATTAAATTCCGAAATCCGGCTTATCCTCTCACGGGAAAACTCTATGCGTATTGCCTTCTCCAGATAAGAAGGAAATACCTCCAGCACATCTCCCCGCACCCTTAAACGGCCCCGGATAAACTCATAATCATTCCTTTCGTACTGCATCATAATAAACCTGGTAATCAGGATATCCCGATCTATTTCTTCATTAAGCTTTAAAGATATAAGCATATCCTGGTAACTTTCCGGGTCACCCAGATTATAAATGCAAGAAACCGAAGCAACGATAATGACGTCCTTACGCCCTAAAAGCGATGTTGTAGCTGAAAGACGCAGACGGTCCAGGCGTTCGTTTATAGAAGCATCTTTCTCGATATAGGTATCAGTAGAAGGTATGTAAGCTTCAGGCTGATAATAATCGTAATAGCTGACGAAGTACTCTACTGCATTACGCGGGAAAAATTCTTTAAATTCGGAATAAAGTTGAGCCGCAAGCGTCTTGTTATGAGATATGACTAAAACCGGAAGCTGAACCTTGGCGATAACAGAGGCCAGGGTAAATGTCTTACCTGACCCGGTTACGCCCAATAGCGTAGAATAAGGCTTGCCGGAGAGAATATTACTGGTAAGTTCCTTTATCGCCTTAGGCTGATCTCCGCAAGGCTTAAATTTGCTAAAAAGCTTAAAATCTGACATCTATATTTATAGGCAGGATAAGACGCCGGAAAGATAACCTATCCTGGTGCGCATCCTGAAAAAAACCGGCAGGCGTTTTTTATCAATAGACATAAATACTTCGATATTGTTGAATCCGGTGATATGGCTGCTTAATCTAGAAGATATCTTCCCTACTACAACCCTAAAAATACCGCAACCTGGCACTTCGATCTCCTCTTCCTTCTCCAGGCATATCTGGATAGGCCAGGCCTGCCCGGAATAAACAATATTTATCTGATGGGAATCCCCTAGTTTTATATTTTCCAATCTAAAGGAGTAGAGCGCAGAGAGCAGATCCTGGTTATTTTCGGGGATGCTTATTTTTCTTTGTAATTCCGGAGTAAAATAACGCCAGGTTGCCTCATTATTTTTATAATCAAATACCGTCTCCTCTTTGGTTAACTTACCGTTAAGCAGCCTTTCTTTGTAGAACCTGACACTTTTCATCGAAGAGGTATCTATATAACTATGCACCGTGTATTCTACGTTATGAAAAAATTTGAAGAATTTATTCGGCATTGCCCGGGCAACTATATGGTAAACCTGGTTACCGTCCAGCAAAACGACCTCTTTTACCTCCAAAGTTATGCTGCCTGCGGGGATACCTATCCAATCAACAGTATATTTAAGCTTCTCCCCCGTCCGTAACTCTTTTAAAGGCTCCTCTATAGCCAGGGGCTGTATTTGCGCTTCTCTAATTATCCCTTTGTCAGAAAACTTAACCTGCCTGGCACAGGATGCAAGCACACAGCATAAGCAAGCCGCCAGAATAAACCTCATAATACCTCTAAAGACATATCTATTGCCTTTACCGAATCAGTGAGCTCTCCTATTGAAATAATGTCCACCCCGGTTGCTGCAACTTTTTTTACATTATCCATATTTATCCCGCCGCTTGCCTCTAATTTAGTAGGAGGATGGTGACTTTTAAATTCGGTGTTATTCCTTATCTTAACTGCCTCTTTTATATCTTCAAGGCTCATGTTATCTAACATAATAACATCCGGCTTAAAATAAAGGGCGTGTTTAAACTCTTCAATGCTCTGGGCCTCTATCTCTATCTTAAAACCCTTAGGGATACTCGGGAGTTTCTCATACCCTTCAGTAACCTTTATATGGTTATCCTTAATCAATATCATTTCATCGAGCCCCATCCTATGGTTATAACCGCCCCCTACGCGCACAGCGTATTTTTGAAGCTCCCTTAGACCGGGAATAGTCTTACGGGTATCTGAAATCTTAGTTTTATAAGGCTCGATCTGATCGACAAACTCCCTTGTCCTGGTAGCAATCCCTGACATCATGCTTAATAGATTAAGCGCAACTCTCTCCGAACTTAATATACTGGCGGCTTTGCCAGAGATTCTTGCTATGGCCTTTGCCTTTCCTGATTTTACCTTCTTACCGTCTTCTGCCAAGCTTTTGAAAATAACCGAACTATCGATAGTCTTAAACACTTTCTCTGCGACCTCCAAGCCGCAGATTACACAAGGCTCTTTTAACAAAATTTTAGCTATCACTTCCTTATCTTTTGGTATGGTTAACTGCGTAGTTATATCCCCCCTGCCGATATCCTCAACCAACGCATGCCGCACCACATGATCCAATTTTTCCCGGTCAAGTTTTAAATCCATCTCTTAACCCCCTTAGTTTTTTTAGTTCCTCTTCTAATAAACATAATTTCTCATTTTCGGCATCAACAATTTCCCTGGGAGCCTTCTTGACAAAATCCTTATTATCAAGCATTGCCTTTTTCGACTTTATATCCGATTGTGCCTTAAAGATCTTTTGATCAATTTTTTCTTTGTGTTTCTGTATATCAATTATCCCTTCAAGGGGGATCACGATATGCATCCCCCTTAATATGCTTACATATTCTCCTTTGGAATTCCGGTATTCATCTTCAATATTAACAAACCCGCACCTTGCTAAACTCTTTATATGGTTTACATGTGATTCTAATAATAGACGGTTATTTTTATCCGGAGGATAAATTTTAACCTCTATATTCTGGGCGCTTGCCGGTATATCCAAATCCAGGCGCATGCTTCTTATAGCCGCAATAACCTCAAAAACCTGATTCATCTCTTTCTCTATCCCGCTGTCAATAATCTGTTTCTGGATATGCGGCCAAGAAGATACCATTATTGATTCGCCTGTATGCGGCAACTTTTGCCAGATCTCTTCGGTAATAAATGGCATAAACGGATGCATTACCCTTAAGCTTTTTTCCAGCACCTTATACATTATCAGCTGGTTATGGGGATTCTGTATGTCTTGCTTAATAATCTCCAGGTACCAGTCGCAAAATTCATGCCAGAAAAATCCATAAATGGCATTTGCGGCTTCGTTAAACCTGTATGTATCGAGGTATTTCTCAACTTCGGTTAAAGTTGAATAAAACCGGCTTAATATCCAACGGTTAACCGGGCTCAATGACTCTCTATTATAAAATACGCAGAGATCATAATGTACCTTTTCCCGGTCGAGATTCATCATGATAAAACGTGAGGCATTCCAGACTTTATTAGCGAAATTTCTTCCTTGCTCAAATCTATCTTTTGACAAGAAAACGTCCTGGCCCTGCGCAGTAATTGAAATCAGGCTAAAACGCAAGGCATCGGTACCGTACTCATTTATAACTTCCAGAGGGTCAATACTATTGCCTAGTGATTTAGACATTTTCTTTCCTTCTTGATCGCGTACCGTACCGTGTATGTACACATCCTTAAACGGTATATCGCCTTTAAACTCCAACCCCGCCATAATCATGCGCGCAACCCAAAAGAAAATAATATCCGGAGCGGTAACCAAAGATGAGGTAGGATAAAAATACTTTAAATCTTCTTCCAGAATCGTCGCAAACGGCCATAACCATGAAGAGAACCATGTATCCAACACATCATCATCCTGATATATATCAGCCTTTCCGCATCTTGGGCATTTATCCGGCCTTTCCTTAGAAACTATAACCCCCTGGTCCTCGCCGCAGTTTTTACAATAGTAAACCGGCAGCCTATGCCCCCACCATATCTGCCTCGATATACACCAGTCCTGTATGTTTTCCATCCAATTAAGGTAAACTTTAGTCCAGCGAGCGGGATAAAAATTAATCCTGCCTTCCTTTACTGCTTTGATTGCCGGCCTAGCTAAAGGCCGCATCTTCACAAACCATTGCTTTGATAAATATGGCTCGACTATAGTATGGCAGCGGTAACAATGCCCTGCGGATAATTCATGCGGCTCTTGTTTCTCCAGCAAGCCGAGGGTTTTTAAATCACTGATTATTTTTTCTCTGGCCTTAAACCTGTCCATTCTAAAGTATGTTCCGGCAGCTTCATTCATTGTACCGTCCTGCGACATAACATTTATAAAATCAAGCCCGTGTTTCCTCCCGAGCGCATAATCGTTAGGGTCATGAGCAGGGGTAACCTTAACGGCTCCGGTTCCGAATTTCATATCAACCAAGCTATCTGCGATTATCTTTATCCGGCGGTTAACCAGAGGAAGCAATATGGTCTTACCGATAAATTTTTTATAGCGTTTATCTTTTGGGTTAACCGCAACTGCCGTATCTCCCAGCATGGTTTCAGGCCTGGTAGTTGCAACTACGATGCAGCCCGGATGCCCTTCGAAGGGATACTTTAAATAATACAAAATTCCCTTTAATGGCTGATGCGCCGCTTCTTCGTCAGAAAGCGCAGTATGGCAGCGCGGGCACCAATTAATAATATATGTCCCCCTATATATAAGTTTCTTTTCATAAAGCCTCAAGAAAACTTCAACTACCGCCTTAGAGTATTCTTCATCCATCGTAAAGCGTATCCGTCCCCAATCACATGAAGCCCCCAGCTTCTTAAGCTGGCGGATAATAGTTGAACCGTATTGCTCTCTCCAAAGCCATACGCGTTCGATAAACTTATCCCTACCTAAATCCTGGCGCTTAATCCCCTCTTTTGCGATAGACTTCTCGACTACGTTTTGAGTAGCAATCCCCGCATGGTCAGTCCCGGGCATCCATACCGCCTCAAAGCCTTTCATCCGCTTATAGCGTACAAGTATATCCTGAATAGTATTGTTTAAGGCGTGCCCCATATGAAGTATCCCGGTTACATTCGGAGGAGGGATAAGAATTGTAAAAGGATTCTTTTTAAGGTTTACTGCGGCGTGAAAAAAACCGTGGCCTTCCCAGAATTTATACCAACGCTCTTCTGTATTAGATGGATTATACTGCTTTGGGATTTCATCTATCATTTAAATCTTGTCTTTTAGAAGTTTATACTCGACACTATCAACCAGCGCCTGCCAGCTGGCTTCAATTATATTTTCCGATACACCGATTGTATTCCAGGAGTCTTTTTCATCCTGAGACTGTATCAAAACTCTTACCTTTGCCGCAGTCCCTGATTTTTCATCGAGAACGCGCACCTTAAAATCAGAAAGTCGCATTTTAGAGAGGCTCGGATAAAAATCTTTAAGCGCCTTCCTCAGCGCATTGTCAAGCGCGTTCACCGGGCCATCACCCATAGATACAGTATGCTCTTTTCTTCCCTTAACTTTCAACCTGATAATTGCTTCAGTAGTTATCCTTTTATCAGACTGTTTCTCGGTTACTACCCGGAATCCTTCTAGCTCAAAGAATTTATTATATTTTTTCAGTGCCCGCTTCATCAAAATCTCAAAAGAAGCTTCTGCGGCTTCAAAATGATAGCCCTGATGCTCCAGCTTCTGCACAAGTTTAAGTATCTTCTTGGCCAAAGGGGTATCTTTATTTAAATCCAGATTAAGGTCCTTTGCCCTTATTAATACTCCTGTTTTCCCGGCCAGTTCCGAAACAAGTATTCTTCGGCTATTGCCAACCAAAGCTGGGTCAATATGCTCGTAAGTTTTAGGATTTTTAGTAATTGCGTTAATATGCATACCGCCTTTATGCGCAAAACTGGATTGGCCCACATACGGCTGGTCATTCCTCTGCTTCATATTGCTAATTTCGCTGATATAGTGCGAAACATGGGTCAATTCCTTCAATTTATCATCGGGAATACAACCTACGCCCATTTTAAGCCTAAGGTTTGCGATTATAGGGATTAAATCCGCATTACCCGAGCGCTCCCCGATACCGTTTATCGTGCCTTGCACCATATCCGCTCCTGCCAAAACAGCAGCAAGCGAGTTGGCTATCGCGCACCCGGAATCATTATGGCAATGTATCCCTAAGCCAGACTTTACCCTGGCTTTAACCAGGGAAACAATCTTTGTAATATCCTGCGGCAGCGTACCTCCGTTGGTATCGCAGAGGCAGAGTTCTTTGGCGCCAGCCTCTTCTGCCGCGGTTAAAGTCTTAAAGGCGTATTCTTCATTGGCTTCAAAGGCATCAAAGAAATGCTCGGCATCATAAAATACGGTTAATCCCTTAGAAACCAAAAATCCAACCGTATCTTTTATCATTTCAATATTCTCATCTAGCGTTGTCTTTAAAACATCGGTTACATGGAGATCCCAGGTCTTACCGACAATAGTTATGACATCCGCGCCGGATTTAATAAGCGATTTAATATTCGGGTCATCACTAGCTCTCGTTTTCAGCCTGCGCGTCATACTGAATGCGGCAAGCTTTGAAAACTTAAGCCTTACTTTACTCATCTTAAGAAAAAACTCCATATCCTTAGGATTTGAACCCGGCCATCCCCCTTCGATAAAGTGGATCCCGAGTAAATCCAGTTCTTTGGCAATGCGGATTTTATCCATAACCGAATAAGAAATCCCCTCTCCCTGCGAACCGTCACGCAGCGTCGTATCGTATATTTTAACCTGCCTCATATCCGCCTCTCTTTATTTAGCCAAGCCGAACTTGCTATGCAACGCACGCACCGCCTCTTCAGCAAATTTCTTCTGGACTATACATGAAATACTGATATCGGAAGTCGAAATCATTTCAATATTTATCTTGTGGCTCGCGAGAACCTTAAACATCTTTCCCGCTACCCCTGGATGGGATTTCATCCCTACACCTACTATAGAAACCCGGGCAATATCAGAATCCTCCAGGACCTCTTCAATACCGATCTGAGATTTAATCTTACTAATTATTCTGATTGCCTTCTGTACGTCAGCCTTACTCACAGTAAAAGATATATCCGTCTGCCGCAAATGGCTTACATTTTGTACGATCATGTCTACGCTTACACCTTTATCCGCCAACTCATTAAATATCCTTGCGGCTATACCCGGACGGTCAGGAACATTACAGACCGTAATCTTAGCCTCGCCCCTATTCATTGTTATTGCCGATACCACAACCTCTTCCATCTTTTTAACCTCCTTAATAATCATCGTGCCTGAATCACTCTTAAAACTTGAACGCACATGTATGGGAACATCAAACTTCTTGGCAACTTCAATAGAACGCGCCTGCATTACCTGCGCCCCCAAAGAAGCCATCTCCAGCATCTCATCATAAGTAATTGTTTTTATCTTTCTCGCCTTAGGCTCGACCCTGGGGTCAGTAGTGTAAATTCCTTTGACATCAGTATAAATCTCGCATTCATCGGCCCTTAGTTCTTTAGCTAAGGCAACCGCAGTAAGATCAGATCCTCCCCGGCCTAAAGTAGTTATATCCTGGTTTAAGCTTACCCCCTGGAATCCGGCTACAATCACTACCTTACCTTCATTTAATGCCTCTTTAATTTTATCGGCGTTTATCTTGATAATACGCGCGCGGGTATGCGAGGAATCGGTGATAATTCCAACCTGCGCGCCGGTAAAAGATACCGCCCCTACTTTAAGCTTATGAATAGCCATTGCCAGTAAGGCAACGGATATCTGCTCTCCGGTTGAAAGAAGCATATCCATTTCGCGCTCTGAAGGAGTCATACTTATTTTACCCGCCAAATCAATTAACTCATCAGTAGTATCACCCAACGCAGAGACAACCACCACCAGGTTAAACCCTTTTTTCTTGTAGCTTACTATCCTCTTAGCGACATTCTGAATACGGTCCACATTGGCAACAGAAGAGCCGCCGAACTTCTGAACAATCAGTTTCTTATGCATCTTTCTTTCTCCTATAAATCCTTGCCAAAAACTCTAACGACATAAAACCTGCCAACAGAAGCAGGATAACGCTGATTACAAAAAGAACGATTTCTTTTTGTTTAGCATATTGCACAGCCTGAAAAACAAGCGCGCCTATTGCCGTAACAAGCATAAAAAGTGCCGGTAAGAAGACTATCTTTGCCGGTTTATTCTTGGATATAAGATACGCCCCTAAAACAAATAAAGTCAGCGTTGCCACAAGCTGGTTAGCTGCCCCGAACGCCGGCCAGATCCTGTTCCATTGGCCGCTTAAGGCAAAGGCTAAAGAAACAATTATAATAATCGCGGTGGATAAATACCTGTTTTTTATCTGAAACAACTCCTCGCTCAAATAACGTGATACCCTTGTAGCTGTATCCAGAGTCGTAAGAATAAAAGCATTTAGTATGGTTACCGCGAAGAGGCTTCCATAATCTCCTAAAACACCCTTAGTCATGAGGCCAAACCCCTGGCTGAATATGCCTATTGGGCCCAAACTCTCAAGCGCAGAAATTCCACCGCCTCCTGGCTTAAAAAGAATTCCTACGGCAATAATCGCCATTACTGCAAGCAGCGCTTCTACGAGCATCCCCCCATAACCAACCCTCTTTACGTGTCGTTCGCTGGAGATCTGCTTAGATGTAGTACCGCTAGCAATTAACGTATGGAACCCTGACACCGCACCGCAGGCAACTATAACAAAAAGCATCGGCCAAAGCCGGGTATTATCAACATTCCACTGAGTATAATACGGCATTGAAATCTTAGGCCTTGAAATTAAAATACCCAGGTATCCTGCAGCCATACCAAAGAACAGAAGAAAACTCGCCAGATAATCCCTCGGCTGTAATAATATATTTACCGGGAGTATAGAAGAAATATAACAATATAAGAAAAGAATAACAATCCAAAAAATAATTCCTGAAGTTATAGGAAAAGAGTTCCCAATTAATATAAGGCTTAACAATAAAGCAAGCCCCAGGCAGGTAACAATTATGCTATTCGCCCGCACATAATAAAGAAGATACCCTACCAATAAGGCAACCGGTATAAGGCCTAACGATGGAATTACTATCCTGGGTTCTTTGACAAATGTATCTGCGCACAAATAAGCAAAAACCGAAATGATCAGGATAAGCGCAAACCACAAGAAAAGCGAGAATATTATCTTGGCTCTCCTGGATATCACCTTTCCTGCGATATCCGAGATAGAACTTCCGCCCTCTCTTATTGATGTGATCAAAGAACCGAAGTCATGAGTCCCTCCGATAAAAATAGAGCCTACAATTACCCATAATAATGCCGGAAGCCAACCCCATAATGCTACCGCAATAACAGGGCCGATTATCGGCCCGGCGCCAGAGATAGATGAAAAATGGTGGCCGAATAAAACCAGCCAGTTTCTTGCCGGGACATAATCCACGCTGTCAAATTTAGAGTGAGCCGGCGTAGGCCGCTTTGCATCAATATGCCAGATTTTCTCCAGCCTTTTTGCATAGTAAAAATAACCAAAACCGAGCAGTATAAAAGTTGCCAACGCAATTACAAAAGCGCTCATTCTGCCTTTCGCAGGAAATAATCCATTAATTCGTGCCCCTTCTCAAAATTAAGTTCGCTCTTTAAGGCCTCTTTCTCGCTATAGCCTAAAAATCCCCTAGCGATAATATTCTGGCCGAGTATTCCGAAAGGGACCGGATCAGAAGTATGAGTCTTAAGCGAAACCGGTGTTGCATGATCAGGCAAAACCATAACTCTGAAATTACTCCTGCGTTTAAACTGACCTAGGATTTTACCTAATATAAGCTGGTCGAACCTTTCGATAGCGGTAATCTTCTCCCGTAAGTCTCCGTTATGGCCAGCCTCATCAGCTGCTTCAAGGTGAACAAATACAAAATCATTATACTCAAGCGCCCTTAATGCTGCCTCGGCCTTACCTTCATAATTAGTATCGTAATAACCAGTTGCCCCGGGCACATTAATAACCTCAAGGCCGATAATTTTTCCTAGCCCTTTAATCAAATCAACAGCAGAAATTACGCTCCCCTTAATACCGTATCTATCGCTAAAGCTCTCCATTTCAGGACGCCTGCCTTGCCCCCAGAGCCAGATCATATTAGCAGGGTTCTCTTTTAAATCCAAACGCACGAGATTAATCTCATGTTTATCTAAAATCTTCCTGGACTCCTGCATGAGATTAATCAGCATATCCGTATTTTCACCCTTAGGAAAATTCTTTAGTATACTTTTGCCCGTTATATCATGCGGAGGCCTGCAGGTTACCCTATCAAGATGCTCCTCTGCACCCCGTTTAATAACCATAAGATGCCGGTAACTTATTCCGGGATAAAATTTTATCCTGTTTGTGCCAAGCGACTGGTCAATAAACCTTATAATTATCTCTGCTTCTCTAGAACTTATGTGGCCCGCGCTATAATCCCGCAGGATATCTCCCGAAGCAGTTATCAAATTACACCTAAAAGCTACATCATCGTCTTCAAGCTCTACTCCCAGGTTTGCCGCTTCAAGGGGAGCGCGCCCGGTGTAATATTTCTTAGGGTCATAACCAAAAATAGAAACCTGGGCAATATCTGATCCGGGGATAAATCCCGCGGGAACAGTCCTAACCCTCCCTAAACGTCCGTGCTTAGCGATAAAATCCATATTCGGGGTTCGTGCCGCTTCTAAAGGCGTACGCCCCCCTATCTCCTTTACCGGATAATCAGCCATACCGTCGCAAACTAAAACAATATATTTCATTTTCTAAAGATTATTAAAATTTAACCTCTGGTACTGATTTCGCCCTCTCCTCTGCTTTAAAATACTCGGTAGCAGGCTTATAGCCGAAAGCTGATGCGATCATATTCCCGGGAAACATCCTTACTGTAACATTATATTCGCGCACGGACTCATTGTAACGCATTCTCTCTACAGCAATCCGGTTCTCCGTACCTGATAGTTCATCCATAAGCCTTAAGAACGTCTGGTCAGCTTTTAAATTAGGGTAATTTTCCGCTACAAAAAGCAAACGCGATAAAGCCGCATCCACTGCGCCAGCTGCCTTAACCTTCTGTTCAACTGTTGAAGCACTAGACCACTGAGAGCGGGCCATGGTAACATTCTCAAATACTGTCTTTTCATGCGAGGCATAACCTTTTACCGTATTCAATAAATTAGGTATCAAATCATTTCTGCGTTGCAACTGGTTTTCTACCTGCGCCCATTTTGCAGTTATTGCTTCATGTTTGGAAATAATACCGTTGTACAATCCAGCAATAGCTGTTGTTAAAATTACTATAATTATTACTACGC
>CAZAPC010000021.1:0-13241 GCA_964486875.1 uncultured Planctomycetales bacterium | reverse complement strand
CTATATTTTACAGCTATAATAATAAAAAAAGGGGGGAGATATGGATAGATTAGCCAAAATTCTTGTAATACTAGGTTTCATGCTTTTAATAGTGGCTGCATCCTCGAGGTTTGTCATCGGAAGGCCTTATATGTTATTGGGAGTAAGGGCATTAAGCCTGCTTTTGATATCAAATACCCTGTTTATACTGGCAATATTAGTCAAGGTTTTTAACAAGAAATAAGTTCAGCAGGTGCAATATTTATAAAAGGAGGACACCCTTAGCCTAGAAGTTTAGAGTGTCCTTTTTTATTAACTGTGCCTAGGGAGCGTGGCAATGAGAAAGGCTCGAGTAGCTGTAGCGATGAGCGGAGGCGTTGATTCTTCGGTTGCAGCTGCATTATTAAAAAAAGAAGGTTATGAAGTGATAGGGGTCACTATGTGTTTTAATATTGCCGGAGGTGCGCTTAGGCACCCGGGTTGTTGCAGTATTTCTTCAATAGACGACGCCAAACGGGTGGCGCACAGTTTGGGGGTTAGGCATTATGTGCTGAATATGCAAAAGGCCTTGGAGGAGCATGTAGTAAAAGATTTTTGTGCTCAATACCTTTTAGGTAGAACTCCTAATCCGTGCATTATCTGTAACCAATATCTTAAATTCGGCGAGTTATTAAAAAAGGCAGATGTTTTAGGCGCTGAATTTCTCGCAACCGGACATTATGCAAGGGTAATAAAATCAAAAGGTGCCTTTTGGCTTTATAAAGCAAAAGACTTAAAGAAAGACCAGTCTTATTTTCTTTACCGTTTAAATGAAAAACAGTTAAAGCGTGCAATTTTTCCGCTTGGGAGGTACAGTAAAGACGAGGTAAGGAAATTAGCGTGTAATCTCTCTTTGTCTGTTGCTAAGAAACCGGCAAGTCAGGAGATCTGTTTCTTACCTCAGGGAAATTACCGGGAATTTCTAAAGATAAGGTTTGGAGAAAATATATTTCCTGGTGCAATCCTGGACCAACCCGGAAATATTGTCGGCAGGCATAAGGGAATAGCTTATTATACAATTGGCCAGCGGGAGGGATTAGGAGTTGCAATGGGGTATCCTGCGTATATCACTGGGATAAGCCATAGGAATAACACAATAACTATTGGAAAGAAGGAAGATGCTTATTCCGGAAGATTTATAGCAAAAGAACTCTATTTTACCAAGAATCCGATTAAAAATAAGGTTGTTCTAAAGGTCAAAATAAGGTATAATCATAAAGAGAGCGAAGCAGAATTAATCCCAGCCGGAAATAAAATCAGAGTTGAGTTTAAAAAGCCGCAATTTGCCGTAACACCCGGCCAAGCAGCGGTATTCTACGATAGAGGGAGAATAGCGGGAGGAGGGACTATTGATAAGTCCCTGCCTGAATAGAGATGACCAAAAAACTTAGTGTTTTAGAGAGCAGGATCAGGGAACTTAAGAAAAAGCATAATGCCGTAATCTTGGCGCATAATTATCAGCTTCCCGAAGTCCAGGATGTGGCGGATTATAGGGGGGATTCTCTGGAATTAAGCCGTATTGCCGCTAAGACTGATGCCAAGGTTATCGTATTCTGCGGAGTGTATTTTATGGCCGAGACGGCTTCTATTCTGTCCCCTGACAAGAAAGTCATAATGCCGGACATCAACGCAGGTTGTCCTATGGCTAGCATGCTTAAGGCTGATGATTTAAGAAAGCTAAAGACGGAACACCCTGAGGCAGTAACGGTAGGTTATGTAAATACATCGGCAGAGGTAAAGGCAGAGCTTGATTATTGTTGTACTTCAACCAATGCGGTTGCTGTGGTTAATGCCTTAAAGGATAGCAAAGAAATTATATTCGTTCCGGATAAATACCTTGCTGATTTTGTGGAGAAGAAGACCGGGAGAAAAATGATTATCTGGAACGGCTTCTGCCCTACTCATATAAAAATACTCCCTGAGGATGTCAAGCGTGAAAAGAAATTTCACCCCTTTGCCAAAGTAATGGTTCATCCTGAATGCCTTCCGCAGGTAGTATCTATGGCAGACGCGGTTTTATCGACTTCTTTAATGGCCAAATTTGCCAGAGAATCGGAAGCAGCCGAATTTATAGTAGGTACTGAAATAGGGTTGGTTTACCGTCTTAAAAAAGATAACCCAAGTAAAGAATTTTATCCCGCATCAGAACGGGCTGTTTGCCCTAACATGAAACGCACCACGCAGGAAAAGATAGTTTTAGCGCTTGAAGAGATGCGGGAAGAAGTAAGGGTTTCTGATGATATTCGAAGGCGCGCCAAGAAATCAATAGACAGGATGCTAGAAATAGTTTAGGTGAATATCCCTGTAATTTACGAAGATAATTATTTATTGGTAGCCGATAAACCCTCGGGGCTTCTTACTGTTCCTACCCCTAAGAATGAGAAACGCACATTAACCAGCATCTTAGGTTTTTATCCATGTCACAGGCTTGATCGGGAAACTTCCGGGCTTATTATTTATGCCAAGGATAAATTGACCCAGCAGAGGATGGCAGATTCGTTTAGGCAGAGGCAGATTAAGAAGTCTTATGTCGTTTTAATTGATGGCATCCCTCATAAAGAAGAAGGGGTGATTAAAAATAGAATCGAAAACCTTTTTGCCGAAACCCGTTATAAAGTTGTTGAAAAAAGAATGGGTTTTGCTGTTGTAAAGGCTATGCCGTTAACGGGGCGGACCAATCAGATAAGGATTCATTTTAAGCATATAGGCCATCCGGTGCTTGGAGAAGATAAATATGCCTTTCGCAGGGATTTTAAAATAAAGGCTAAAAGGCTTATGCTGCATGCAAAATCACTGGAGTTTAAGCACCCCGTAACCTGCAAGATATTAAGGCTGGAAAGCAGCCTCCCGCAGGATATGACAAGTTTCTTAGACAGCCATGTTTAAATATGTTATTTTAGGAATAATCCAGGGATTAACAGAGTTTCTTCCTGTCTCAAGCTCAGGCCATCTTGTAATCGCTCAAAGGCTATTTGGTTTTACCGGAGAAGAAATAGCTGTTTCTATAGTGCTGCATTTAGGCACGCTTGTTGCGGTTATAATTTTCTTCTTCAAAGATATAATTATAGCCTTGCGTGATCTAAAGCTTGCGGCATTTATTTTAATCACGACATTTATTACCGGGGCTATTGGTTTATCGGGCAAGAATTTCTTTGAGAGCCTTTTCAGCTCACCCCGGGTTTCTATAGCTATGCTTTTTATAACCGGGGTAATCCTGCTTTTGACTAGCCGGATTTCTATAAACGCACGAAAAGAAATAAAGTTGAAAGACGCGGTTATCCTTGGGTTTACTCAGGCGATTGCCATTATTCCGGGAATTTCCAGGTCAGGCGTTACAATATCAACACTTTTATTCAGGGGTTTAAATAAAGAAATTTGTTTTAAATTATCTTTTCTTGTTTCTATCCCCTTAATTCTCGGGGCATCATTTCTAGAGTTAAAAGAGCTGAATTCTGCCGTTCAGACTAATATGGTTAATATCTTAACCGGATTTACCTCAAGCGTAGTTAGCGGGCTGTTAGCGCTTCTTATCTTAAAGTTAGTCATAAAAAGGGCAAAGTTTTACTACTTCGGGTACTATTGTATTATTGCCGCGTTATTGGCTTTAATTTTTGTTAAATAATTTAAGAAAGAATTGCTGTGTCTTTATTAGTATTGGGTACGGTGGCCCTGGATTCAATTAAAACTCCTTATGGCTGTCGCTGCAGGATAATCGGAGGGTCTGCCTCGCATTTTGCCATGTCTGCCAGGCATTTTACTAAAGTGAGCATTGTTGCCTGCGTAGGGGAAGATTTCCCGAAAGAGAATATAACCTTTTTAAGGGGAAAGGGCTTAGATTTATCTTCGCTTTCCGTAGACAAAGGTAAAACTTTTCATTGGAAAGGGGAGTATAGGGGGGATTTAAATACCGCTGTTACTTTAAAGACAGAGCTGGGGGTTCTTTCTTCTTTTAAGCCGCGTATTCTTGCAAAGCAGCGTAAAATAAAATATATATTTTTGGCAAATGTTGATCCTGATATCCAATTATTCTTGTTAAGGAATATGTATTCTCCGGAGATAGTTGCTTTAGATAGTATGAATTATTGGATAGATTCTAAGCGTAAATCCTTATTGAGCCTATTAAGGAAAGTAGATATTTTCTTAGCCAATGATAAAGAAGCATTTAGCCTTTCCGGAGAGCGGGGGGTTATTAAAGCTGCCAAGTCTCTGCGGAGAATGGGCTCGAAGATGGTTTTGATAAAGAAGGGTGAGCACGGCAGTTTATTCTATAATGGGCGTGATTTTTTCTCTCTTCCCGCGTATCCTTCGGAAAGAGTTATTGATCCTACCGGAGCAGGAGATACATTTGCCGGAGGATTTATGGGTTATTTGGCCAGGCATAAAAAGGCTGGAAGCCGAGAGATAAAGAATGCCCTTGCCTTTGGCACTGTGGCAGCGTCGTTTAATATCGAAGGTTTTGGTTTGGAGGCTTCTGCCAGGATAAGTATGCGTAGCCTTGGCAAGAGGTTAGCTGATTTTAGAAAGCAAGTTTCGTTTTAAATAGGTTGGTTTAAAAAGGGGGCGTTATGCTGGAAGAAAAAATATTTAATGATTATAAAGAAGCGATGAAGGCCAAAGATAGCCTGAGAAGCTCGGTGATAAGTTTCTTGCGCGCGGAGATGATTAATCTGGCAACATCAAAGAAAAAGAATGTCCTTGACGACCCTGAAGTTATCTCAGTAGTTAAGAAGCAGATTAAGCAGCGCAGGGATTCTATCGAGCAGTTTACTAAAGGAGGCCGGTTGGAGATGGCGCAGAAGGAGGAGAGGGAGATGGAGATACTTAAAATTTATCTGCCTCCTGAAGTGTCCCCTGAGGAGATTAAGAAAATAATTGAAGAGGTGGTGGGCGCAAACGGCGCATCTGGGATTAAAGATATGGGCAAGGTAATGAAAGAGGTAAATGCTAAAATTGGTCCTCAGGCAGACGGAAAATTAATCAGTGATTTAGTAAGAGAGAAGCTTTCTTCTTAGAGATTATAGATGTTTTCATCATTAAGTATAAGGAATTTCCGGGTCTACTGGCTCGGCATGTTAGTTTCATTGATAGGTACTTGGATTCAGCAAGTAGCCCAGAGTTGGCTTGTTTTTCAGCTTACCAATTCAGCTTTTCTTCTAGGTGTAGTTGGTTTTTTAAACTCTATACCTGTATTAATTTTAAGCCTCTTCGGAGGCGTGCTCGCCGACCGGCTGAACAAAAAAATCATCCTTATATCCACCCAGGTTTCGTTTATGTTCCTGGCCTTTGTTTTGGCTATCCTTACCCAGCTTAATATTATTACTCCATTTCAAATAATTATACTCGCTATTTTAAACGGCACAGTGATGGCTTTTGACGCTCCCGCCCGCCAGTCAATAGTAGTGGAGCTTGTGGGCAAGAAGCATCTTTTTAATGCAATTGCATTAAACTCCGTCGCTTTTAATTCCTCTCGGATTATAGGTCCTGCGTTAGCCGGGATACTGGTAGCTACTATTGGCATGAGTGGGTGTTTTTATATTAACGGTATAAGTTTTCTTGCGGTTATCTTTGCTTTGTATTCAATTAAGTTAGTGCATAGCCATAAATTTTCTCAAGGCAGCGCGATTAAGGACTTAAAAGAAGGCCTTATCTTCATAAGGAATAACCGCTTAGTCCTGGCTCTGGTTTCTATAGTTGCGGTTGTAAGCCTTTTTGGAGTAGCCCACATGATCCTTATGCCTATCTTTGCCAATGATGTCTTGAAAGTGGGCCTTAAAGGATTGGGTGTATTAATGTCTTCGGCCGGCTTCGGAGCCTTATTGGGGGCTTTGATTTTAGCGCGCCTGGGAGATTTCAGGCATAAAGGTATATTGCTCTTATCCTCCGCAATGGTTTTTTCGGCGTCTTTGGTAATTTTTTCGCTATCAGGGTTATATTTATTATCTATCTTTGCTTTAATATCCGTGGGATTGTCCAGTGTTATCGCCGTATCATTGGTAAATACCCTTTTGCAGCTTAATGTCGAAGATAGGTTCAGAGGCAGGGTTATGAGCGTATTTATGCTTATATTCGCCGGTATGATGCCATTCGGAAATTTAATTGCCGGAAGCCTTGCCCAGGTAGCCGGCGTCTCCTTCGCAGTATTTACAGGAGGAGTTGTGTGCTTATTGTTTTTTACGGTAATTAGCATAACTTATGCAGATTTAAGAAAGCTTAATTAATTATATTGATTTTTAAAATAGATTTGCTAAAATTAATCTAACCATTAGGAGGTGATAATAAATGAGAAAGTTCGTATTCATTATAACGATATTTATGCTGGCCGGTCTATTCTACGGCTGCGGGAAGAAACAACAGTCTCTGGAGGAAATGCAACAGCCTATGTCCATGGAGACGCTTGTTACCATGAGCACAACTTCATCTGTTCCTTTGGAGCAAAAGACAAGCTCTGCTCCGGCAAATTCTGCTTCTGTTCTAGGGCCTGCTTCCGAGTCTTCAGGTAAATTAGAGCCGCTTCCTCCTTCGGGCCCGTATAAGCCGACAGCGCATGAGATCCAAACCGCGCTTAAAAACGCGGGTTTTTACACCGGGTCTATTGATGGTAAAATCGGCCCGGCCTCTAAGAAGGCTATAGTGGAATTTCAGAAAGCCAACAGTTTGGCAGCAGATGGTAAGGTTGGGCCTAAAACTTGGGGCGTTCTAGAAAGATACCTTAAGCCTGTTGTACAAGAAAAAATCCGGTAGGGCTTAACTTGCATTAAGTCATTGGAAGCCAATATAAAATCCCGACATTTTTGTTGGGATTTTATATTTTTGGGTGTTATAATAATATACATGTATGAATTCCCGCGTGATTTTTTCTGGGGTGCGGCGACATCGGCGTATCAGGTAGAGGGGAATAACTCGCTTTGTGACTGGTGGGATTATGAGCTCGCGGGCAGGCTTCAATACCATTCCGGGCTTGCTTGCAGGCATTATGAGTTATACGAAGAGGATTTTGATTTAGCGAAAGCGTTAAACCATAATTGCCACCGTCTCTCAATTGAATGGAGCAGGGTTGAACCCGAAGAAGGAAAATTCTCCTCCGAAGCCATAAATCACTATAAAAGAGTAGTTTTAAGCTTACGTAAGCACGGGCTAGAGCCGGTTGTAACTCTCCATCATTTTACAAATCCGATATGGTTCTCAAGGTTGGGCGGCTGGGGCCTTAAAAAATCTACTGACTATTTCTTGCGGTATGTTTCTAAGGTAGTAGAGGCCCTTGCAGGAGATGTGCGATTCTGGGTTACGATAAACGAGCCCATGGTTTATCTGTATCATTCGTATCTTCTCGGGATATGGCCCCCGCAGGAAAGGTCTCTGGCTAAGACTCAGAAAGTAAAAGCCAATCTGCTTAAAGCGCATATTTATTCCTACCGTATTATTAAGGGTATTTATAACAAGCATAATTTAGATAAGCCTTCGGTTAGTATCGCGCAGAACATGCAGGCATTTGTCCCTTGCGTGCCTAGCTTAAGGAACAAGCTTGCATCTTATATCAGGGCTAAATCTTTTAACCTTGAATTTATAGAAAAAGCGATAAAGGCCGGGGCCTTGGATTTTATCGGCGTAAATTATTATAGCCGCAGCCTTGTGGAGCTAAAAGGTTGGGGGATAAAAAACTTTGCCATGGATATCTGTGAAGACGGCCACAGCAATCTTAAAAAGAATTCTTTAGGCTGGGACATATATCCCGAAGGGTTTTACAGCGTATTGAAATCATTGGAAAGATATAAACTTCCGATTTTTATCCTGGAAAACGGTATTTGCACTGGGGATGACTCGTTGCGTTGGGATTTTATCCATGATCATCTGGTAAAGCTAGCCGAAGCTATGGCATCAGGAGTAAAAGTTTTAGGTTATATTTACTGGTCTCTGATCGATAATTATGAATGGGATAAAGGTTTTTCCCCAAGATTTGGGTTAATCGAAGTTGATTATACTACTTATAAGCGCACAATTAGAGAGAGCGCGAAAAAGTTTGGCAGGATATGCCTTGAGGGTAAATTGAATTATGGAGTTTAACGACCTAGACTTAATAGTCCGCGATTTTCCTCTATTTTCCGGTTTATCTAATAGCGAGCGCAGGGTAATCAGAAGGTTTGCTCGGCTAACCTATTATAAGAAGGGTGATATTATATATGCCGAGGGTTCTCCCCCGAGTGCTTTTTACTGCCTTATTTTAGGAAGGGTGGTCATATATACCCAAGGTAAAGACGGAAACAATAATATCCTTGAGCACCTGCACTACGGTAAGTATTTCGGGGTTATTTCCCTGCTTACTAATGAGGGCCATTCTGTAACTGCTAAAGCTACTAATGATTGTTCTTTGCTGGTTATTGAAAAAGAAAAATTTGATTATATCATCTCTAAAATTCCAAAGTTAGCGGTTGATTTAAGCCGCATGCTTTCGCGCAGGCTAAAGCGCAAGGATATGCATCAGAAGAGCATATTTGAGAGCACGGTCATCTCGGTCTTTAGCTCTTATTCACAGGTGGGTAAAACAATTTACGCCCTTAATTTAGCTTTAAGCCTTACGAAAGAAACGCGTAAATCCGTCATTGTCCTTGATATACTCCCGCAAGATAAGGTCCACAGTCTACCGAACAGGCTTGAGGTTGGGGGGCAAAAGAGCTTTGATCTTTCAAAGGGCTTTATAGATAATCCGTTATTAATCAGAGATTTTATTTTTAAGACTAAGTTTGGCATTAGCCTGGTATGTTTTCATTACGACCCAGAAGATGAGCTTTGCGTGAAAAGGTTAGTCGGAGTTTTAAGTATTTTGGTAAACGACTACCATTATCTTGTCCTTGATCTTCCTTCCTCCATGGACCGCAATATCTTTAGCATATTAAACCAATCGGATATAATTCATCTTTTAAGCGGCCCTGATGATTTAGACTTAAAGAAAACTCATAAGCTTATACAAAGGTTAATCGACGAATTTAATTTCCAGGAAGATAAGATAAGCATAATTATCAATGAATATAAACTGTCTAAGGTTACACCTATGGAGCAAAGCCAGATATTGGGCAGGAATATATTTGCTACTCTTCCCAGAATAGATTTTAGTTCTTTAGACAGGTTGATACTTGATGAATCTGGGAGCGAGTACGCAAAGGCAGTGCGAAGGATCTCGCGGTATATAGGCGAGTCGATGGTGGGATTAGTCCTAGGGGTAGGGGTAGGTTATGGTTTTTGCCATGTTGGCGTATTAAAGGTGATAGAAGAAGAGAATATCCCTATTGACATTATCGCAGGCTCAAGCATAGGTTCTTTAATCGCTAGCCTCTGGGCTACCGGAAGGTCCAGCTCAGAGATATTGGATATTACCAGTGAATTCAGAGAGCCTAAGCATATCTGGGGGTTGATTGATCTTACTATCCCACAGTTAGGGTTTATTAAGGGCAATAAGCTGCACAAATTTTTGAAAAGATATCTTGGCGATAAAACGTTCTATGATGTGCGGATGCCTTTAAAAATTATCGCCAGTGATGTAAAAAGAAAAGAGCCGCGGGTCTTGGACAGGGGATTATTGGTAGATGCGGTTATGGCCAGCTGCGCGATGCCTGGAGTATTCAAGCCATTCCGGTTTAAAGAAGACCTACTTTTTGACGGAGGGGTAATTAACCCTTTGCCCACAGAGCCTCTTTTTAAAATGGGCGTAAAAAAGATTATTGCAGTTAACGTTACCCCTTCCCGGGAAGATATATTGCGGCAATATGAGAGGATAAAAGAGGATATGAAGCTTAACCTGGCAGGGGGGCTCAAGAAGAAAAACTGGTTCCACCTGGGGAATTATTTCAAGAACGCCTTTGGGACAAATATACTGGATATTGTTTTTAGCAGCGTAGAGATATTGCAATCAGAAGTGGCCAAAAAAGAGGCTCAGTTAGCCGATGTAGTTTTGCATCCGGATACCTCAGGTTTATACTGGCTGGAATTGCATAAGGCAAGGGAGTTTGCCAGAAGAGGGGAAGAAGAGGCACGCAGGAATCTAGATAAGATTTGGCAGGTTATAAACGATTAAAAAAAGGGGGGGTTTATGAATAAACTAATGATGGCCGTCTTATTTTCGGTTTTTCTTTTCTTGAGCGGTTGTTGCGGGTTCAGCGAGGCAATTAGGGGTTTCGCAGGAGTATCTACTAAGATCCTTGAAGATACGCGTAAGGATGCGGTAACCAAAGATTTTAATATTGATCTTGATTCTACCCGCAGCATAATAAAGGCTGCGTTAAAAGACGGTAAATCTTATATTTACAGAGAAGACCACTCATGCAATCTCATCGCTGTTTATGTATCCCAGACAGATACCACGCCCGTAGGCATATTTTTGACTGTTTTGGATAAAGATAATACCAGAGTTGAAGTGTCCAGCCCTTCTACCTATGGAAAAGAAGTCATTTCTAAAATTATTTTTAATGCCTTGGAAGGATCGCCTGATGTTAAAAAACAGTAGTTGTTCGGTAAAAAACCTTATTAAAAAGTGCCACGCCACTGCTAAGTCTAAGGGCTGGTGGGAGGATAAGCGTAATGAAGGAGAGCTTATAGCGCTCATGCATTCGGAGCTTTCAGAAGCGCTTGAGGCGATGCGTAACCATTTAGGGCAGGAAGCTATAGCCGAAGAACTGGCTGATTGCTGTATACGTATATTTGATTACTGCGGAGCAAGAAAAATAGATTTAGAAAAAGCGCTTTTTAAGAAGATGTCGTATAACAAAACCCGGCCGTTTAGGCACGGAAAGAAATTTTAAAGGTCAGCATTATGGCAAAAATACGCGATAGCTGGGGATCCAGATTAGGGGTTATTATGGCCGTTGCAGGCTCGGCAATAGGGCTGGGTAATTTCTTAAGGTTTCCCGCCAAGGCAGCTGCCAATGGCGGAGGCGCTTTTATGATTCCCTATTTTATTTCATTTTTATTACTGGGGATACCATTAATGTGGGTAGAGTGGACTTTAGGCAGGTATGGCGGAGGGTTTGAGCATGGGACTGCTCCGGGGATATTTCACAGCCTTTGGGAAAAAAACCGTTTTATAAAATATTTCGGTGTAATCGGCATATTCGGTCCCCTGGTAATCTTTATTTATTACATCTATATAGAATCGTGGACTTTGGCGTATAGTTTCTTTTCTTTAGCCGGAAGATATGCCGGGTTAACCGATTTGCCGGGTATGAAAAGTTTTCTCTTAGGATTCCAGGGTTTACAGAGAAACCAGTATTTTAACGGTTTACATACAGCGTACACCTTCTTTTTAATTACCTTCATTTTAAATTTGATGGTTATCTATTACGGTATCAAAGGAGGTATTGAGAGGCTTTGTAGATTAGCAATGCCGCTTTTGCTTATTTTCGGCGTCATATTGATGGCAAGAGTTTTTACTTTGGGTACGCCGGACGCGCTCAAGCCTGACTGGAATGTTTTAAACGGTTTTGGTTTCTTGTGGAATGCCGATTTTTCTGCGCTTAAATCAGCTAAAATCTGGCTTGAGGCGGCAGGCCAGATATTCTTTACCCTAAGTGTCGGGATAGGGGTTATTTTAACTTATGCAAGCTATTTATCTAAAGGCGACGATGTAGTCCTTTCAGGGCTTACCGCAGCAAGCACTAACGGTTTCGCAGAAGTAATCCTTGGCGCAAGCATTATTATTCCGGCGGCATTTGTATTTTTCGGGCCTTTTGATATGAAGTCAATCGCAACTTCCGGTGTTTTTAATTTAGGTTTTGTTACCATGCCTTTGGTTATAAATAAACTTCCGTTACCGGAATTAATGGGGTTCTGCTGGTTCTTCCTGTTATTTCTTGCAGGGATCACTTCTTCAGTGTCATTAGCTCAGCCGGCAGTAGCTTTCCTGGAGGACGAATTTGATATCACGAGGAAAAGGGCTGCAGCTATTTTTGGCCTTATTGCTTTTGTTCTTTGCCAGCCGGTAATATTTTTCTTAGGCAGAGGGGTAGTAGACGAGTTGGATTTTTGGGGAGGTACTTTTTTTCTGGTTGTATTCGCCACTATAGAAGTTATTCTTTTTGCCTGGGTTTTCGGGATGGAGCGGGCCTGGGACGAGATACACCGGGGAGCGGACATGCAGGTTCCCAAGATCTACAAATTTATAATTAAGTATATTACGCCGTTATTCTTATTTTTTATATTGGGAATGTGGCTTAAGCAGGAATGGATCCCTATAATCTTAATGAAGAACGTATCTTCTTCTGAAAGGATTTTTGTACTAGGCACGCGCATGGGATTAATATTTATTTTTGTTGTTTTGGCTGTATTAGTCAAGATAGCGTGGAAGAAGAGGGGCGTTATGGGAAAAAGGGCTTAAAATGCAAATTAGTGGGTGGGTATTCATAATTATATCCTGGGCCTTTATCCTGGGGCTTTTTTTATTCTGCCTCTCTCGTGTTTTCTCAAAAAAGGAATTTAAATGAACCAGTTGGCGAATTTGCTTACTATTTTAAGTCTGTTTTCCGGGTTCCTTTCAATATTTCTTTCTTTTTCCGGGCAGTTTACTTTTGCCGCTTACGCTGTTATTTTATCCGTGTGTTTAGACGGATTTGACGGTTATGTTGCTCGCAGCGCAAAAGTTTCAAGTGAGTTCGGCAGGGAGCTCGACTCTTTGGTAGATGCAGTATCTTTCGGGGTTGCCCCGGTATTGTTAGGCCAGGCTTTTATTTATAAAGATCTTTATCAATTCGCAATTGCGGTACTTTTTATATATCTTGTTTGTGCGGTTGTTAGGCTTGCAAGATACAATATTTCTACGAAAGGAATGCAGGATAACTATTTTCACGGTCTTCCTACTACAATAAGCGGCGGATTGCTTGCTTCTTTCGTTTTGATTCATAGAAAGGCAAACTTTCCGGCGGGCTCCGCTACCACATTCTTTATTTTCTTAGTTTTATTATTGTCTTTTCTCATGGTTTCACAGGTATGTTATCTTAATCTAAAAGGGCTCAGGCAGGCGCTGGGCGAGGTGTTAAAACCAGTGCTTATTTCTTTGTTTATTATTTTATGCGTAGCGTTGTGCAGGGATAAGTTAGGCGTTGCTTTATTCTCAGTCCTTTTAATCTACTTGATTTTTTCGCCATTTGTGGTAAAAAGATTAAATAATGCTTAAAGGTAAAATTCCGCCGAGGTAGCTCAGTGGTAGAGCGCGGCCCTGAAAAGGCCGGCGTGGGAAGTTC
>CAZAPC010000020.1:0-13328 GCA_964486875.1 uncultured Planctomycetales bacterium | reverse complement strand
ATCCTCGCGGCCTACGAGGATGTTCTTGACGTGGTAGAATTGGAATTAGGTGATGCGTCTAAATAAATTATCAGTCCGGGATAAAAGTATATTTGATAGCTACCTGAAATTAGATACCCATCAGTTATCGGTGTATTCCTTCGCCAATATTTATATCTGGAATAAGTTATTCTCTATAACCTGGGCTGTTATAGAGGATAGCCTTTGTATCTTCTTCCGGGATAAAATCGGAGGTTTTTTATACCTGCCCCCTTTACCTAATAAAAATAATCCTCGGACGCTATCCCGCATTTTTGATATTCTGGCAGGGTTAAATAAGAATCCGGAATTTGCGCATATAGAAAATGTGGAGGAGAAAGATTTAGCGTTCTACCGCAACTTAGGCTTCGAATGCCCTTTAAAATCATACGATTACATCTGCTGCCGCCAGGACTTAGAGGAGTTAAAAGGCAACAAATTTAAATCCAAGCGCGCGAGCCGCAATTACTTTAGCAAAAATTTTGAATATCGTTACCAGCCTATTTCCTTTAAAAACCGTAAGGAGTGCCTGGAGCTTTATTCTCTTTGGGAGAAACAACGAAAAATATCTAACCCTGGTCCTATATACCGTGGTATGCTCGAAGACGGCAAAACTGCTTTAGGGGAAGCATTAAAAAACTATTCCCGGTTGGGTTTTAAAGGGAGCCTGGTAAGAATAAAAAACAAGGTTAAGGCCTTTACTTTCGGGTTTGAATTAAATAAAGGCACCTTCTGCATTTTATACGAAATTACGGATTTAAGCATTAAGGGTTTAGCGCAGTTTATCTTTTCAAGGTTTTCCGGAGAACTTAAAGATTATAAATATATCAATATTATGGATGACTCAGGATTAGATAACTTGAAAAAAGTTAAGTTGTCCTACCATCCGAAATTTTTGCTGCCGGCTTATTCTGTGAGAAGAAATGGATGATGATATCGAAAAAATAGAATTTACAATTTTTGATACCGAGACGACGGGGTTAGACCCTAGCTTGGGGGATAGGATTGTAGAATTGGCCGCGGTAAGATTTAAAGGCAGGTGCAATTTATCTTTTTTTGAGAGTTTTGTCAACCCGGGCCGCCCTGTCTCTCCGGAGGCCTTTAGTGTAAATAAGATTAGCGCAGAGATGCTTATATCTGCGCCTCTCCCTGCGGAAGTTATCCCTAAATTCATGGATTTTATCCGCGGGAGCTGCCTGTGTTCCTATAATTCTGGTTTTGATTTGGGGTTTTTAAATAATGAATTAAGGTTTTTGGGCCTAGCCGCCGTAAAAGATATCCCGATTATAGATATATTAAAGTTGGCCCGCCGCACCATCCCCGGTTTGCAGTCTTACGCATTATGGTGTGTTGCTAAGAGGCTTGGGATAGCGATTAAACAGGAGCATCGCGCGCTATCTGATGTGCGCCTGGCGCAAGAGGTTTTTTACAGTCTTAAAGAGATGATCGCAAGAAAAAACGGCTCGCCGCTTAAATTAGAAAAGATTGTCAATATTTAAGTTATAGGTGTAGAATAATTAACATGCAGCTAATAAGAAAAAGTTTAATAATTTATTTTAACCTCGCAGTGTTTATTGCTCTTGTAGTTACCCTGGGATTTAGCCAGGACAGCCCGCAAGAGCTTCTTAGAGAGTCGGATAATTATTACCGCAGGGCCGAATCGTCCTATAAGCAGTTAATCCTGCAGTCAAAAGAACCCTCCGGGCTTTATTTTGAGCTGGGTAAGCTTTATTTTAGCCGCGGGGAGTATGATTTAGCCGCAGAAACTTTTAAGAAATCCACTGGTTCTCTTGCAGCGAAATTTTTAGCACTGTCTTTTTACCGGACGGGCAAGTTTACAGATGCCTTGGAGATATTTAACCGCGGAAACATTGAAGATGATGAATACTATTATTATTTCGGTTTAACTTGCGAACGCCTAAATCTTTTTGACCAGGCGCTTAAAATTTATAGAAAAATACAGGGTAAAGAATTCAAGCCACTGGCTATTTTGCGGGTTGAAGAGATTGAAAAAAAGAATGTTTTTGTAAATATCAGGCGCGAAGACTCTAAAATCGCAAAAATAATATCCGCAGCCCCCGGCAGCAGCAATTACCCCCAGGCGGGAGCCCTTGTGCTTTTGGCCGAGGAAGGAGTTGAGATTAACGAAAATAACACGCTTGAATCAAGCGTGCATTATCTGGTTAAAATATTAAATGAACGGGGGAAAGAGGGGTTCGCAGAGTCTTTAATAGAATATGATTCTACATTTGAGAAGGTGGAACTTATTTTTGCCCGGACAATCAAGGCAGACGGAAGCGTAACCTATGTAGGCTCTAGGCATATTCGCGATGTGTCAAAATACCTGAATTTTCCTTTATACAGCAACGCTAGGGTATTTATTATTTCTTTCCCAGAGGTAGCTATTGGTTCGGTCCTGGAGTATAAATTAAAGATTAAGCGCAGCCAGTTAGTCAATAAAAAAGATTTTTTCTTAAGTTATCCCTTGCAGGGGTATGAACCGGTTATAGCCGCTGAGTTCAGTGTTACTATTCCTAAAGATAAAGCATTGAGGCTAAAGTTTATTAATCAGGAGTATAATAATTTTGCGGCAGGGTTAAAACCGGAAAAAACAGGGAAAGGAGAAAGGTCTGTTTACCGCTGGAAGTTTAAGAATATACCGCAGATTATCCCCGAGCCCGGAATGCCGCCGGACGTGGAAATTAACCCCACAGTACTCTTTTCTACATTTTTTGATTGGCAGAATGTGTACAACTGGTGGTGGAGTCTTGCGAAAGATAAAATAATGCCTGATCCCCAGATAAAGAACAAAGTCCGGCAGATTGTAAAGGCTAGGCATTCCGAGTTGGACAAGGCGAGGGCAATATATAATTTCTGCGCTAGGGAGATTCGTTACGTTGCCGTAGAATACGGCCAGGCAGGGTATGAGCCGCATTCAGCAGGGGACATCTTCAGGAATAAATACGGGGACTGCAAAGATCAGTCCGTGCTTTTAGTTACTATGTTACGAGAGGCAGGGCTTAAGGCTTATCCGGTGCTGATCTCTACCAAGAGTTATTATAACATGAATGAGGATTTTCCTTCGGGTATCTTCAATCACTGTATTGCCGCCGTATACTTAAAAGATAAAATAATATTTCTTGACCCTACCGCCGAGACCTGTTCTTTTGGCGATCTGCCTTTAGGGGATCAGGGCCGTAGCGTGCTGGTTTTTAAAGAAGAAGGGTATAGCCTTGAAAAGATCCCCCTTAAGCCATCGGAAAATAATTTAATCAAACAGGAACTCAAGCTTAAAATTAAAAAAGATGAATCTATCTCCGGGGAAAAGATAAATTTTACCCTGGGTGTGTACGACCAGGGGCAGAGGTACTGGCTGCTTTATACCCAGCCGGAACTAATAAAAGATATGTTGAAAAATATCATTCAGGACCTTTCAATAGGCGCAAAACTGGACAGCTATAATATTGAAAACCTTGAAGATCTGGATACTCCGGTTATATTGCGGTATAGTTTCCGCGGGCCGGAGTATTTTGTCAACGCCGGTAACTTAAGAATTATGCCGCAATTATCCGCGGTGGACACATCTTTGATTACTAAAGAAAGCCGTAGATACCCGGTTGATTTTGGTTTGTTGAATAGAAGAGAATTTTACTTAGAGATTGTTCTGCCCGGTGATTTTATGATAAAATATATGCCGGAGAATGTTATCTGCGATACTCCGTGGTTTAATTTCAGCCAGGAGTACTCATTTAAGGGAAATAAAATATGGCTTAAGCAGGTAAATTTTGATAAAAAGAATAGAATTGGCTTAAGCGAATACGTTGAATTTAAGAAAGCGGTTGAAGGTTTGGCTCGCGCAGTGAAGCAGAGAGTGGTTTTGGAGAAGAGAGAGTAATATGGCAGCAGATGAGTATTTAAACGAGGAGCAACGTAAATATTTACGGTTGGATACGGTATTGCCGGTTCAGATACGCCTTGAGAGTTTAGACGGCAGCCGTTTTATATCCGGATGGCTGCAGGGTTTTACTAATAATGTAAGCTCTGGTGGGATTTGTCTTTGTTTAAATAATCTTGACTCGTCGTTAGCTAAAATTATTGAAGCCCGTCAGGCCCGGATCTCTTTGGCGATAGAACTGCCTTCATTTAAGAAGCCCATAAACGCCCGGGCACGCATAGCATGGATGAGGAATATACACGGTACTCCGAACAGATACCTTGTCGGCATCTGCTATGAAGATATTAATCCAATACTCAACAGAAGAATTATCCGGTATGCGTGGGCAAGAAAGATAATCCTTCCGGCAGCTTTGGGGGCGGTTGTCTTATTGTCCCTATTTGTTGTAGTAAACAGTTTGATTAACATCAAGCTTACCCAGGGAAACAGGGCTTTAGTTAAGCAGTTGTTCAATGTAATTGAAGAGTCAGGGACAGTTAAACAGAATTTAGCCCAGATAAGCAGAGAGAAAGATGACCTTAAGATACAAATGCAAGATTTGGAGTTGCGTATTATAAAAGCAACAGCGCAAAGATCAAAACTGAAAGATCAGATTAAGACGGTTCCGGAAGAGTACTCTAGGAAGTTAGAAGACTTAAATAATCTTATCTTCAGCATGGCTCAAGAGAAAAACGCCTTAAAAGAACAACTTGCCTTAGCGGGGAGAAAAGAGAGTGTGGCAACAGATGAGCTTATGCGTTTGGATAAAAAAAGGGCAACGCTGGAAAAGGCGAATGCGGACAGGATGTACCAATGGATTAAAGTGCACCAAAACCCGCGCACCGGGTTAGTCATGAGTTTTGAGGGTGACAAAGATACCAAGGGGTGGGCTTTTATTTACGATCAGTCCCTGGCTGCGCAGGTTTATACATATTATTCAGACTTTGCAAATGCGCATAAAATCTTTGAGTTTTTTCTTACTCACGCTAAGAAAAAGGACGGGTTATTTTTAAATGCCTACTATGTCGAAGACGGAGATCCGGCTGAATATATCGTACACAGCGGACCTAATATATGGCTGGGTATCGCTGCCTTGCAATATACCTACAAGACATTGGATAAAAGGTATTTAGGTCTAGCTGAAGATGTAGCGCAGGCATTAATACGGTTGCAGGGGCAGGATAAAGAAGGAGGGATACGCGGAGGGCCTTCTGTTGAGTGGTATGCTACGGAGCATAACCTCGATGCCTATGCTTTCTTTAATATGCTTTATATAATAACTGGCAAAGGAAAATACATGGAGTCTGCAAATAAGGTCTTAAAGTGGCTGGCAGATCATACGTATGATAAGTCTGATCAGCCGATTAAGCGGGGCAAAGGTGATTCTACTATAGCCACAGATACCTATGCCTGGTCAATCGCCGCTGTCGGCCCAGCCAGGCTTGAGAAGATGGGGATGAGCCCGGATAGGATAATGGAGTTTGCTGAGAGTAACTGTTCGGTTGAGGTGGATTATACCCGCCCCGAGGGCAAGAAGATTAAGGTTAAGGGTTTTGATTTTGCTCCTGAAAGACATGTTGCCCGCGGAGGCGTTGTTTCTTCTGAATGGACAGCTCAGATGGTGGTAGCTTTTAAGGTTATGGAAGATTTCTATCTAGAGAAGGGGATGGTTGCCAAGGCAAGGGGATATAGGCTTAAGGCAGATGAATATTTGTCTTCTTTAGGAAATATGATTATATCAAGCCCTTCTCCTTCAGGCCAGGGAGAGAGTTGTTTGCCTTATGCCACGCAGGATTTTGTAGATACGGGCCATGGCTGGTTTACTCCTAAAGGAAAGTCTACGGGTTCTCTCGCTGGGACAGCCTATACTATTTTTGCGTATTATAATTACAACCCTCTGGAACTTAAGGATTGAAGAGTAATCTGGCATTAATTTACCGTAAGCTTTATGCTTGTTTCGGTCCGCAGTTTTGGTGGCCCGCGCAAAGCCGTTTTGAGGTTATTGTCGGAGCGATATTAACTCAAAATACAAGCTGGCTTAATGTGGAAAAGGCGATAAAGAATATTAAAGCAGGAAAATATATGAGCCCGAAGAAACTTTATAATTTACCCGATAAGAAATTAGCTAAAGTAATCAGGCCCGCAGGGTATTACAATATAAAGGCCAGGCGTTTAAAGAATTTCTTAAAAGTTTTCCTTAAATACTACAGGGGCAGCGTAAGTAGGATGGCTTCAGTTGATGTTAAGTCTTTGCGGGAAGAGCTGCTTGAGATAAATGGCATTGGTCCTGAGACCGCGGACTCTATACTTCTTTATGCTTTAGAAAAACCCGTCTTTGTGATTGACGCATACACTAAAAGATTTCTCCTCAGGCACAGGTTTATCCGGGAAGGTTCCGGTTATGAGGAGATGCAGCTCCTCTTTATGAAAACTTTAAGAAAAGATGTGAATTTATTTAATGAATACCACGCGCTTTTGGTAAGATTGGGGAAAGATTTCTGTTTAAAGACTAAGCCAAGGTGCCTTGTCTGCCCGCTTAAATCATAATGATTAACCGCAATAATTTAATAAAGTTAACGCAAGATTTGATACGTATCGATTCTCAAAATCCTCCGGGAAGAGAGAGAAAGATAGCTTTATTTGTGGGCAGTTATCTTAAGAAGCTCGGGCTTAAGGTTAAGATTTACGAGTTTAAGTCCGGACGCTCAAATGTCATTGCGTTACTTAAGGGTAAAAACAGGCGTTCGCTCATTGTTACCCCTCATCTTGATACTGTACCTTCGGGGGAGAATTGGAGCATTGATCCTTTTTCAGCAAAGGTAGAACAAGATAAAATTTACGGGTTAGGGGCTACAGATTGTAAATGCAATCTAGCCTCTCTTATGATAGCAATAAAGAGTATAGTTGAAGAGAAGGCAGTTTTGCCGTATAATCTTATCTTTGCCGCTACGGCAGATGAAGAATCCGGTTCGCGTTTAGGGATTATGTCTCTCTTGGATAAGAGGATACTAAGGGCTGATGAGGCATTAGTTTTGGATGCGGATGATTTTGAAATTATAATTGCGCAGAAGGGCCTTATACATCTTAAGGTCAAGATACAGGGGAAGAAGGCGCATGGGGCATACCCTGATTTGGGAGTTAATGCTATAGACGCAGCAGTTAATGTTATAAGCGATATAAAGAAACTCAAGCTGCCTTCTAAAAAGAACAAGCACCTAAAGCCCCCGACAATTAATATCGGTACCATAAAAGGCGGAGATAAAGTTAATGTGGTTGCAGATTGGTGCGAATTTGAGCTGGATTTTAGGTTTCTTCCCGGGACTAGTTATAATTATTTATTGTCCCGGTTGAGGAGCATATTAAAGAAACGCTCACGCAGCTTTACAATAGAAATAACCGGGATGCAGAAACCGTATCTTATTTCGGAGAGTTCTCCTTTGGTTAATTATTTAAAGAGGGCCTTCCGTTATCTGCGGATTAATCCTAAGGTTAAAGGTTCCGAAGGCGCTACGGTGATAACATTCTTTAAGGATAAGGGGATCCCGGCGGTTGCCACAGGCTTTGGGGTTTCTTCCTGTGCGCATGCCGCGGATGAATACGTTAAAATAAGCAGCCTTTATAAAGGAACGTTAGCTTTAGAATACTTTTTAAAAACATACCAAAAGTAGGAGCGTAAAATGGATGGCGTAAGATTTGTTAAAAAGCCGCGCCTGAAGAAGCCTTATTTGATTGCGGCTTGGCCGGGGATGGGAGAAGTAGCTTTTAGGGCAGCGACATATTTAGTAGAGCAGTTAAAGGCAGAAGAGTTTGCTTCCATTCCCTCCGAAGAATTCTTTTATCTTACAAGCAGCCTGGTCCGGCAGGGGGTGTTAAAAGTTCCCGACTTGCCTTACAGTAAATTCTACTATTATAAGAATAAAACCGGTAAAAACGATTTCATTATCTTTATCAGTAATGCCCAGCCGGATTTAGCCCGGGCAGATGAATATTCGCGTAGGGTTATTCAGGTGGCTAAAAGTTTAAAAGTCGAGACAGTTGTTAGCTTTGCTTCGATGCCTCTGGGGATAGACCATACACAGGATCCCGGAGTCTGGTTTGCCGCAACATCCTCTGGGATAAGTAACCGGCTTAAGAAGATAGGATTAAATGCCCTATCTGAAGGAGCGATAAGCGGGATGAACGGGTTATTCTTAGGGATAGCGGGGAGGGAAGGTTTAGAAGGTTTTTGCCTTTTGGGAGAAATACCTCTTTATACTATACAGATAGATAATCCCAAAGCATCCTGCGCGGTGCTGAAGGCATTATCAAAGATGATCAGTTTTAATATTGATTTCTCAAAATTATCAGAGCAGTCCGGGGCCATGGAGTCTGAAATTAATAAGCTGCTGGATTATTTAAAGCTTGGGGGGCAGTCTGTAGGGCCAATCGGCGAAGATGATATAGAAAAAATCAAGCATTCCTTAAGCCAGCTCACCAAACTCCCTTTATCAATAAAGCAAAAGATCGAAGACCTTTTTTCCTCGGCCAGGTCTGATATCTCCAGAGCAGCAGAACTTAAAGCAGAGCTGGATAAATGGAATGTATATAAAGAGTACGAAGACAGGTTTTTGGATTTATTTAAGAAGCCGGAAGAAAAGAATAATTAATAATCAGCGCGATGATAAAAGCAATTTTATTTGATTTAGGCAATGTCCTGGTTGACTTTGATTATAGCATTGCCGCAAGAAGGATAGCGCATTTTTGCGGCGTAAGCCACAAAGAGATACCGTCTATTCTTTTGGATTCAAACATAACTAGCCTTTTTGAAGAGGGGAAAATTTTACCGGAAGATTTTTTCTTGCGCCTTAAGGATCTGTTAGGTTTAAGAGTTTCTTATAAGGTATTTGTTCCGATATGGAACGAAGTATTCTTTTTAAGTGCCAAGAACCGTTCTGTCTATAGCCTGGCAAACAGGCTCAGGGATAAATATACGATAGCGGTGCTTTCGAATATCAATATACTGCACTATGAGTATCTAAAGAAGCACTTTCCGATATTCGGGATATTCCATGCAGTATTCGCATCCTGCAATATGGGGTTGGTGAAGCCGGACGTTAAGATTTATGTTAAAGCACTTGAAGCGCTGGGTGTAAGCCCGCAAGAGGCTTTTTATACTGATGATCGCCAGGAGCTGGTTAAAGGTGCTCAGGCGCTCATTATAAATAGTTTTGTTTTTAAAAATGCCAAAAAACTGAAAGACGACCTTATCGGGTCAGGCGTAGTTTTAAGTTAAACATGAAAACTAGCAAATATCAGAGAAGGTTCTACCGGGACTGGGTTAAGGATAAGGGGCTTTATGTAACACAGATAATCGCCAAAGAGACGGATATCAGGGTTACTACTAATAAACCCCTGGAAAAAAAACTTATCGAAGACAAAATAGGTTCTTATCGTTGGGACATAGAAAGGTATATTGAGAAAGACCATCGCTTTCTGACCGCACTTAGGCCTTTGCCGGTTGAGCTAAAAGCACCGCTCATTATAAAGAAAATGGCAGACGAGTCTAAAAAGGCAGATGTAGGACCTATGGCTACTGTTGCCGGAGCGATATGCGAATTTTTAGGTTTGGATTTGTTAAGGCAAGGGTACAAAGACGTTATCATAGAAAACGGAGGGGACATATTCTTAAAAACGAGAAAGTCCCGTTTAGTTGGGATTTATTCCGGGCGCTCCAAGCTTTGGAGTAACCTTTGCCTTAAGATAAGGCCAAAAGATATGCCCCTGGGCATATGCACTTCTTCAGGGACAATCGGCCATTCTTTAAGTTTTGGCCAGGCGGACAGTGTTGTAATATTATCCAAAAGCACGAGCTTAGCCGATGCTGTAGCTACAGCCACCTGTAACCGCATTAATTTTAAGCAGGATTTGCAAAGGGCGCTGGATTCTGCGCGCCAGATTAAAGGCGTGTTGGGTGTAGTGATTATCCTTAAAAATAATTTATTGAGTTGGGGCAAGGTTGAGTTCAGCAAATAGCCTTTTCCGTCGATAAAACAAATTTTTTAAGGCCATCCTTAAATCAAAAACTCCTTGACAAGAACAATATATTGTGATAAAAAATAATATGAATACAATATTTGGTGCAGTTTTTAAGGAGGGATAAAGCTTAAATTGGAAAAATAAACGGTAATTTCTTAAGGCTCTTGTAATTGAAAAGAGCCTTTTTTGTAGAATACTATGAAAATTGTCGGGTTAACATACGATTTAAAGACAGATTATCAGTTTAAGGAAGGTGATCCGGAAGACGCTAATGCTGAATTCGACCATCCTTCTACGATTGATGTTATCGCAGATGCCATCGAGACTAATGGCTTTAAGGTTGAGAGGATAGGTAATGCCGGGAATCTTCTCGATAGGCTGGGTTCTTTAAAGGTAGATATCGTTTTTAATATATCCGAGGGGCTATTCGGCAGAAACAGAGAATCTCAGGTCCCGGCTATTCTGGAGATGGCCGGTATTCCTTTTGTCGGAGCCGATGCCCTGACTTTAGGCTTGACGTTAGATAAAGTTATGGCAAAAAAGATTTTTATAGCGGACAAGATACCTACCCCTAAGTTCTTCGAGGTTAACTCCAGCGAACATTTACAACAAACCAATCATTATAAATTCCCTTTAATTGTCAAACCGCGCTTCGAGGGTTCATCTAAGGGCTTAAGCGAAAGTTCCAGGGTGACAAATAAAGAAGAGCTTTGCCAACAGGTAGATTATATTGTTAATACCTATAAACAGCCGGCGTTAATTGAAGAGTTTATTTCCGGCCAGGAGTTTACTGTGGCTATAGTGGGGAATGAGTCTTTGGAAATAATGCCGGTAGTGCAGATTAAGATAGACGGAAAGCTTAAGCTTAATGATCGATTTTATACCTTTGCCCGTATTACCTCGGATAGATTAGAATATATCTGTCCTGCTAAGATCTCAGCGGAATTAAGGAACAATATTAATGAGCTGGCGCTTAAGACTTACCGTGCAGTTGAGTGTCGTGATTTCGGCAGGGTTGATTTTCGCGTAGACCAGGAAGGCAAGCCTTATGTTCTGGAGATTAACCCCTTACCTTCATTAGCTACGGAAGACGTATTTAAGCTGGTTGCCGAAGCAGTAGGTATTACTTATGAAGATATAATCGGAAAGATTTTAAATTGCGCGTTAAAAAGGCATAACTTAAATTAAATGAAGATAGCACTCACCTATAATTTAAAAAAGAAAGACGATACCAAGCCCCCGGATTACTTTTCCGAATACGACTCGGAAGAAACAATCGGGTCAATAGTTTTCGCCCTTAAGACGAAAGGGCATAGCGTTGAGGCGGTCGATGTGGAGTACCCTAAGCTTTTTTCGTATTTCAGTAAAAAGAACGTAGACATGGTTTTTAATATTGCCGAGGGGGTACGAGGGAAATTCCGTGAGTCGGAAGTGCCTGCGATACTGGATTATTTAAATATACCTTATACCGGCTCAGGTACATTTTCTTTGGCCTTAGCCTTGAATAAGGCGCTTACCAAGAAGATACTCCGCGCGGAAAATATTCCTACTCCGAATTTTCAGGTATTTTCCAAGGGTAACGAGGAGCTGGATCAATTTTTAACTTTTCCCTTGATCGTTAAGCCGAATTGCGAAGGATCTGCAAAAGGCATAAGCAAGGCAAATGTGGTAAACAATAAACGCGACCTTTTAAATAAGGTGCAGGAGATCATAAAGGACTATAACCAGGATGCCCTGGTAGAGGAGTTTATAGAGGGGAAAGAACTTACGGTTGGAATCTTGGAAAACGGAAGGACGCGCGTTTTGCCTATACTGGAGATAGATTTTTCTGATTGCAACTTAAGCGGGGAATATTTTTATTCGTGGAGGATGAAGGAATACCAAGGGGATAAGGACCTCGGGCTTACTCCTTCTTTTCATTGCCCTGCCCGTTTAGATAAGGAGACAGAAGAGAAGGTTAAAGAAGCGGCCCTTAAGACGCATAGGGCTGTTGGGTGCCTGGATATTTCGCGTACCGATATACGTCTGGATAAAAATAATGTACCTTATGTTTTAGAGATAAACCCATTACCGGGGTTAGATCCTAAGGAATCAAACTTTCCGATAATGGCTTACGCTGCCGGGATGAAATACGAAGATCTTATTGAGGCCATACTATTAAGCGCCTCAGAAAGGAAAGGGTTAAATTGAGCAACCTTCAGATAACAGAAAACCAAAAGATAAAACAAGAAACAGTATTTGTCACAAGAATTACGAGAAGGCCGCGCGATTACCAGCAGATACCTCTTTATAAAGACGTCAACCCGCTCGATTGGGAAGATTGGCACTGGCAGATAAAAAATAGAATTTGCACTAAAGATGTGCTCTCTCAGGTTGTTAATCTTTCCCCGGAGGAGGAAAAAGGGATTGATAAGGCTAAGGGGAGGCTGTCTATGGCGATAACTCCTTATTGGGGTACGCTTTTGGATCCTGAAGATGCCAATTGCCCTATCCGTCGTCAGGCTGTCCCAGTAGCGCAGGAGCACATTGTCTCTCCTCATGAAATGACTGATCCTTGTGCTGAAGACAGGGATTCTCCAGCCCCTCATTTAGTTCACCGTTACCCGGACAGGGTTTTATTGCTCGCAACCGAACACTGCGCAATGTATTGCCGGCATTGTACGCGTAGGCGTTTAGTAGGAGACCATGAGGAGAAAGAATCAAATAATGTAAACAGGTTTGATGCAGCCATAGATTATATTAAGAGTAACCGTAAAATACGCGATGTTCTTATTTCAGGAGGTGACCCTTTAATTTTAGAGGATGAAATCTTAGAAAATTTAATCCAGAGGATCCGGTCTATCTCCCATGTAGAGGTTTTAAGGCTTGGTACGCGTATCCCTGTAACTTTGCCTCAGCGTATTACCGAAAGCCTGGTTAATATGCTAAAGAAATATTCTCCCATATGGATAAGTATCCACTTTAACCATCCTAAGGAGATCACTAAGCGTTGCGAGATTGCCTGTGATATGCTCTCCGAAGCCGGCATCCCATTAGGTTCTCAGACCGTGCTTTTAAAAGGTATTAATGACCGGCCGTATATTATGAAGAAACTGGTTCATGATCTGCTTAAGATAAGGGTAAGGCCGTATTATATCTACCAGTGTGATCCTGTCAGGGGGACTCAGCATTTCAGAACGCCTGTTTCCGTAGGAATTAATATTATGGAGAAGCTCCGCGGGCATACATCAGGTTATGCCGTGCCTACATATGTAATTGACGGCCCCGGAGGAGGCGGTAAGATCCCCGTAGGCCCTAACTACATCCTTTCTCAGGCAAAGGGGAAATATGTCTTGCGTAATTACAAGGGTAAAATATATAC
>CAZAPC010000019.1:0-13444 GCA_964486875.1 uncultured Planctomycetales bacterium | reverse complement strand
AAATTCAGCGTTGCTAAAATCCAGTGGATGTTAAGGTATGTTGCTTATATGGGTAAGGTAGACTATAATGGCCAAATTTATGACGGCGAACATGAAGCTATCATAGATGAGGAAACCTTCAAAAAGACACAAGCCCTGCTTGATCAAAATCACAGGGAAAGAAAAGTTACAAAGAATACGGATTGTACCGGCTTGTTAAGCCGCATCTTGCATTGTAGGGTTTGCAATACCTTTATGGTGCATACCTACACGATTAAACACGGAACTCACAAATACCGTTATTACACCTGCACAAATGCCCAAAAATACGGTCACAGCTCATGCCCCACAAGATCTGTCAATTCAAAAGCAATTGAGGATGCCGTAATCAATTGCTTACAAGAAATATATTCTAACAAGCAAAAAACAGAAAACCATACCTATAAACAAGAAGTTGATGCACTGCTCTCTCCTGTCTGGGATACGCTTTATCCGGAAGAGAAACGGCGCATCCTTAAGATATTGCTCAAAGAAGTTGATTATACAGCAGCTACCAAAAAGCTCGGGATAACTCTTGCGGATAACAACCTACGGCTTGAATTTGAGGTTGATTTAAAACAGGTTAGGCCTTTAAACAAATGGCGCAAGGAAATAGAGATTGAAAAGGAGCCTCCAGTTCGTAATATGCTTATTCTTGCCCATCAAATCCAGAAACTAATCAAAGAAGGAAAAATAAAACATGCGCGTGAAGCCTGTAAATGGCTTAATTTAAGCGTAACGCGCATGGATCAAACCATGAATATCTTATTCCTATGCCCTGAGATCCAAAACGCAATCCTCTCTAACAACTCACCAGTAATCAATGCTCTGACCGAGTTTAAAATTCGCCCTCTCCTCAAAGAAGCAGACTGGGGAAACCAACTGGCCCTGTGGCAAAATCTACTCACCGATAACCACCAATAATCGCAAACCAGAAACAGAGATATAAAAACCCATCATTTACAGTTTCTCGGCTATTATCTGACTGAAAAATCCAATATATCGCCATATAACTGCGACACTAACTACGAGAAACTAATCGCCAATTCCGAGATAATGAGATAGTTTTACGAGATCTATTTGGCGGTTTAGTTGGGACAAGATTACTGCAGGAAAAAATGGGACAGTCCCCTGCGGGGACAGTCCCTATTTTTTCCCTAACCCTTTGCAACATCGATACATAAAAATAGCCTTGATCAATACACTTAATCAAGGCTAAATTTATCTCTCAATCTGTGGTTCGAGAGAATTACGTGGTTGCGGGGCTGAGATTTGAACTCAGGACCTCAAGGTTATGAGCCTTGCGAGCTACCAGGCTGCTCCACCCCGCGAAACTTTTAAAAGAACGATGGATTTATTATAACACGAATAATCCTTAAGTAAACCGAATAATTATCTTTTTTTCTTCTCCGGCACTATCTTTATAGGAATTTCCCCTTTTCTTACTACTCCCATCTTCTCCCGCGCTATCCTCTCCTGATATACGGGATCGTTTTCAATTCTTTTAAGCTCCTGGTGCAAAAGGGCATTTTCAATATTAAGGCGCCTGATCTTATCTTCCAGGTCAAAATTCTTATCTTTTAACCCCTGCATTTTGGAAAACCCGGGGATAAATAATATTAAAAGAACTGCTGCAACTATAAAATAACCGAAAGCATTCTTTAATGTGGCGAGCATTTATACCTTAAAAGTAGTGCCTGCGTAAACTGCCCTTGAATCTAACTCCTCTTCAATCCTTAGAAGCTCGTTATATTTACATAGCCTGTCAGTGCGTGAGAGCGATCCGGTTTTAATCTGCCCGCACCCTAATGCAACCGCTAAATGGGCAATAGTAGTATCTTCTGTCTCACCTGAACGATGAGAAATAACTGCCTTATATTTATTCTTTTTAGCAATATTTACTGTTTCAATTGTCTCTGAGAGCGAACCAATCTGATTTACCTTAATTAATATAGCATTACCGATTTTCTCCGCAATCCCCTTTTTGAAAATCTTAGGGTTGGTCACAAAGATATCGTCTCCGACCAACTGCATTTTGCCTCCAAGCTCTGAGGTAATATCTTTCCAACCCTGCCAATCATGCTCTGAAAGCCCATCTTCAATTGAGAAAATTGGGTACCTATTCTTCCATTCTGCGTAGATTTTAATAAGCTCGGAAGAGTTTTTTTGTGTTCCGTCAAATTGATACTTACCGTCTTTACAAAAAGAGCTGGCTGCAGGATCTAAGGCCAGAAAAATATCTTTTCCCGGTTTATATCCGGATTTTTCAATTGCCTGCATTATTAAATCCAGCGCCTCATGATTTGATAAAAGATTCGGAGCAAATCCTCCTTCGTCCCCGACTGAAGTTGACAACTTCTTGCCCTTAAGTAGGAACTTCAAGTTATGAAATACCTCACAGGCCATTCTTAGAGCCTCATGAAAATTAGGCGCTCCAACAGGCATAATCATAAACTCCTGGACATCCAAATTATTATCCGCATGCAAACCGCCGTTTAAAATATTCATTAAAGGAACTGGAAGTAAACTAGCCTTTGCTCCTCCTAAAAACTTATATAAAGGCTGCTTCTTAGATATTGCCGCGGCTTTAGCGCAAGCCATAGATACGCCTAAAATAGCATTTGCTCCCAGATTTGCCTTATTCTCAGTACCATCTAATTTTATAAGCAGCGCATCTATTTTATTAAAATCAGGGATTAAACCCTTTATTTTCGAGGCGATTACGGTATTAACATTATTTACTGCCTTTAATACTCCTTTGCCAAAATAACGCTTTTTATCCCCATCCCTTAATTCCAAGGCTTCCTTCTCTCCGGTTGAAGCACCCGAAGGCACTGCTGCTCTGCCTAAAATACCGTTATCTAGAATGACGTCAACTTCAACCGTAGGATTTCCGCGCGAATCCAGAATTTCGCGGGCCAATACTCTCTTAATCTTTGCCATTAGAATTCCTCCTTATAGTATTGTGATTGATTTTTAACGGGAAATATATTATACATAGCTTGCTTATGCCGTCAAGGGAAATAAAAGCCTCCTGCCCCAAAAAAGATTGACTAACCTTAAAGCTTGTGTTATCTTACATTTACAGATATCAAATATAAAGATTGTACGCCAATAGCTAAGGAGATTTTATGACTTGGAAAAAGTTTAAATTTCAGCTTAAACTGCACTGGATAAAGGTTCTAGTAGTTGTAATCCTTCTCGCCCTGACAGTGTCGCTTATAATACTGGTTATAAAAGGAATCCGCGCCTGGAATGAATCTGAATCTTACCTCAGGCAGTCGCAGATGGCTATGATCCCGCTACAATTATATCTTCAGGTAATAATGGCACTTATATTCGGCGTAGTATATACCTTTATGTGGTACTGGCTGTTTATGAAGCGCGGCGCTCAATCTTTTACCCAGACCAGCAAAAAATCAGTAGCCGGAGAAAGTATCGGCATTACATGGAATGACGTAATCGGGATGGACGAAGCAAAAGAAGAAGCGCTGGAAGTAGTTAAGCTTATTAAAGACCGCGCTCAACTGCAAAGTATCGGCGGTAAGATACTCAGGGGTATACTCATGTTAGGCCCACCCGGATGCGGTAAAACTTATTTAGCTAAAGCAATCGCTACTGAGGCGGGTTTGCCTTTTATCTCTATGTCAGGATCTGAATTCGTGGAAATGTTTGTCGGAGTAGGAGCAGGAAGAATCCGTTCTCTCTTTAAACGGGCTCAACAATTGGCAGAATTAGAGGGTGGCTGCATAATATTCATTGATGAGATCGATGCTGTAGGCGCACAGCGAGCCATGGACAAAGGATTCGGAGGGACAACTGAACATAATACAACTTTAAACCAGCTTTTAGTAGAGATGGACGGGCTAAAAGAAAAAGATTACAACATTGTGCTTATCGGAGCAACCAATGCCCCGGAAAAAGTATTGGATGAAGCGCTTTTAAGGCCCGGGAGATTTGATAGAAAAATATACGTGGACCGGCCCAACCTTGAAGACCGCCAAAAGCTTTTCTCGTATTATTTAGGAAAAGTAAAATACGACCCTCAAGACCTGAAAATTGAACGGCTTGCAAGAATCACTGTCGGTCAGAGCCCTGCTGATATAGCTAATATAGTCCGGGAAGCAGCATTAATAACCGTACGCAACAACAAAAATGCTATATCCATGAAGGAGATAGATGAAGCGCGAGAAAGAATCGCATTAGGCATCAAACGCAGAATAAGATTAAGCGATAAAGAAAAACTCCAAACCGCCTATCACGAAGCAGGCCATGCAATAACCACCTACTTCTTTGCCCCTACCCAGGATGTCTTTAAGGTTACGATTACACCGCGCGGCCCAACCGGAGGAGTCACCTGGACACCGGAAAGAGAAGATACGTTTATTAAAGATTCGAACAAATTGCTCAGCCAGATAAAAGTTTGCCTTGGCTCATATGCTGCTGAGAAAATTAAATATAACGCAACCACAAACGGCGTATATCAAGATTTCTCAACTGCAATGTATTATGCCCACCAGATGGTCTGGACCTGCGGAATGGGTAAATCAGGGCTCTTAGGTAATTGGGAAATAAGCGGAAACATTTCTGAAGAGATTAAATCCACTCTGGACAAAGATGTCCAGCATATCCTAAAGACCTGCCTTGATGATGTTAACGAACTGCTAAAAAAAGAGGAGCCGCTTATGGATAGGCTAGCCCAAGAGCTGCTTGCCAAAGAAGAGCTTAACTATGACGAAATTGAGGCTATTTTCAAAGAATTTGGCAAAGTACGGCCTTCTCTTTAGCTTACTTTTCCCCCTTATTACAATTTCAGGGTGCACCTCCTCAACCTGCCCTACCTATCCTAAAGAATCGATTGACCGCGCGATAGAAGATATCTGCAAAGAAGAATATAAACTCGATATTAGAGTACGCCTTGTTGGTTCAACCCTCTGGGTTTATCTGCCTATTCCCGAAGGTATCCTTGAAAAAGCAGATAAACCTCAGAAATCTGTCGAACGTTTCGCTATCGAAGAAAGCCGTATAGAACTAGAGCATAACGTACTCCTTGCCAAATACCTGATTAAGGCAGTGCCGGAAGAAGAAAAACTACAGGAGATGAAGTATAAAAAAGAGGCCTTTGAGAAAGTAAACAACGTCTGGAAAGCGCTGCGCAGGGTAATATTCAGCATGGACCAACCGGGAAAAAACAGCCCAAAAATATTTTCTATGATTACTGCGGATACCAAAAACGGATTTTTTATTAAAGAAATATTTTATTACCTGGACTTTAAAAAAGTTTCTTACGGACTTATCTCCTGGGGGGAATATCAACATCGCACTATACAGGAAACAGAAGTCTTACCGCAAATAATAGGGGATGTTTCCGGAGATGCGATAGAATACAGGGATATTACTTTTAAAGAATTTGTCCTCAAGCAGATGCAACACAGGATAAGGCTTAAATTTCAAAAGGCCGAAGCAGAAAAGAATGCGGACATAGATAACGAGGTGCTAAAAATTATACGGCACACTTTAAATACTTATGAATTCAGGGATTTTTCTGTTTTAGAGCTTGACAACTTATTTACCGGGAAAAAGATTATCTACAACCAGGCTGCCGCCATTGCCGTTTCCAGCGACTAAGGATTTAAAACCCTCCGGACTTTTATCTTAAACTTTCCCTTAATAAATAAGGCTACTGTTTCAGGATAAAGCTTGTGCTCTATCCTATGGATCTTCTCTTCAAGCGATTGAAGAGTATCTTTCTCTAAAATCTTTACTTCTCTCTGTAAGATAATCGGGCCATGATCCATCTTCTCATCAACAAAATGCACGGTAACCCCGGTAACTTTAACACCGTAATCAAATGCATCTTTTATCGCATGCGCACCCTTAAAAGCCGGCAAGAGCGAAGGATGGATATTGATAATCTTATTTCTATAGGATTTGACGAACCCGGGGCTTAAAATACGCATAAATCCTGCAAGCACAATCAAGCCTATTCTATTTTTTTTCAAATGCCTTATTATCCTGCGCTCAAACTCTTCTTTTGCCGGAAATAAATCAGGATTTATCAGGGCGACCTTGATTTTGAGTTTTTTTGCTTTAAATACTACCGGGGCATGCGGGTTATCACAAACCAAAAGGGCAAGATTAGCATTCTTTAACCTGCCCCTTTTTGCCGCTTTGGCAAGAGCAAGAAAATTACTTCCCCTCCCTGAAGCAAAGACCGCTATATTTATTTTCATGATCTTATTGTTTTCATGGGGCATACCTTAATACACTCGCCGCATGAAGTACATTTATTATAATCTATTACCGCTAAATTGTCTATCACATGTATTGCGTCAAATTTACATGCCCTTTCGCAAAGCTTACAGGCAATGCAGCCTACAGGACAAGCTGACTTTGTATCTTTCCCCAGGTCGCCAGAACTACAGGCAACAAAAACAGTGTGCGTTTCAGGGACAAGGCTGAATAATTTTTTAGGGCAGGCCTCAACGCATTTATTGCATGCCTTACATTTATCCTTGTCAATAACAGGCAAGCCGTCGTTAGACATACTAATTGCGCCAAAGGGGCAAATTTTTACACAGGTTCCAAAACCTAGGCATCCATATGTACAATCTTTCCCCCCGCCGAAGAGTAAATTTGCCGCTACACAATCACTTATACCGTTATATATGAACCTCTCTTTTACCTTTTTCCCCCCGGCACAATGCAAAGTTGCAATCATTCTTGCCTTCTTCTTAAATTCAACCCCGAGAATCTGCGCAATCTTAATCTTACTATCTTCTCCGGCAACCGTGCACTTATCAACATCGCATTTTCCTTCTGTGAGCGCCTCAGCTAGGCCCGAACAACCACCCATTCCGCAGGCGCCGCAGTTTGCTCCTGGAAGGTTATTCTGAATATTGTCAATCTTAGGGTCAGAAGAAACGCAAAATTTCCTCGCAGCCAGAGAAAGCCCGATACCAAATAAAATACCCAAACTACCCAAAGCTATTATCGGATATAAGATTTCCATAGTTAAAGCTTAAACCCGCTAAACCCCATAAACGCAAGGCTCATAATCGAAGCAACGATAAAAGCAACTGGTATACCTTTCATGCTTAACGGAGTATCGGATAACTCAAGCCTCTCACGAATGCCAGACATAAGTAACAACGCTACACAAAACCCTATTCCCGCGAAAAAGGCCTGAAAGATCGAATAGATAATGCCGGGCAAAAACGGAGCTCCCGGGGTAAAGAATTCATTGATATTTAATATCGCAACACCCAGAACAGCGCAATTAGTAGTAATAAGCGGAAGGTATATACCCAACGCCTTATATAACGCAGGTGAATTCTTGCGTATTACCATCTCAATGAATTGAACAAAAGCAGCAATAATCAATATGAAGAATATGGTCCTTAAATATACGATATTTAACGGGATTAATACATAGGCGTAAACCAAAGATGTAAGCAACGCAGAAAAAACCATTACAAAAACAACCGCAATCCCCATAGAAAAAGCAGCTTTCGTTTGACGGGAAACTCCCAAAAAAGGGCACAGCCCTAAGAATTTTGAGAGTATAAAGTTATTGATAAAAACCATACTTATGGCTATAGATATAATTTTACTTATTTCCATCTGTTCTCCGTTATCTTCTGGTTATCCCCAGAAGCCTGCTTAACGCTATTAAAAGCCCCATCGTAAGAAGCGCTCCGGGAGCAAGAATCATAACTAAAATCAACTCGTTGCTTTTTATTAATCCAAACCCTGCGATGCTTGCCGAACCAAGTAATTCTCTTATAAAAGCAATAATGCTTATCCCTAAGGTAAAACCTGTCCCCATGCCTAGGCCATCAAATATTGAAGGTAGAATCCGGTTGCGGGAGGCAAATGCCTCCGCCCTGGCCATAATAATACAGTTAACCACGATTAAAGGTATAAAGATCCCTAAAGATTTACCTAGTGCAGGCAGATAAGCCTTAATCGTAAGTTCACACACAGTAACAAAAGCCGCAATGATCACTATGTAAGCGGGCAGGCGTATCCTCGCAGGAATAAAATCGCGAAGCGCAGAAATTATCAGGTTAGAAAATACTAAAACAAATGTCGCTGCTACCCCCATACCTAAAGCATTAAAAAGCGATGTAGATACTGCCAGCGTGGGGCATAAACCTAAAATTAAACCGAATGTCGGATTAAGTACGGTAACCCCTTTGTTGAATTCCTTAATTAGACTCTTCATAATATTAGCATTTTCAAGAACCATAAATTCTTGACCGCGTATGCCTGTCGATAATTGGAGTCGCCGCATTCATTATAAGTATGGCATAAGAGACACCTTCAGGATAACCTCCCCAAAACCTGATAACCGAAGTAAAAAGGCCGCAGCCGATGCCAAAGATCAACTGCCCCTTATACGTCAAAGGTGAAGTAACATAATCCGTAGCCATAAAGAACGCCCCGAGAATTAACCCGCCGGATAAAACATTGGCTAGCCAATCTCCGGTAAATAATGGTTTTGCGCCAAAAATATAAGCGAATAAACCAGTAGTAAATATGTAGGCAAATGGTATATGCCAAGAAATATAACCTTTTATTAAAAGAAATGCGGCGCCGATTAATAGCGCCAGAATACATACTTCTCCGATACACCCCGGACGGTTTCCCAGGAACAAATCCAGGTATGAAATATTCTCTAATGCCTTGCCTTCTGTTAGGGCAGCTAAAGGCGTTGCAGAAGTCACTGCATCATAGCTTAAAGGGTTGACAAATGTCGTCATATATTTTGGCCATGAGGCCATGAGGAAAACGCGTCCTACAAGAGCAGGGTTAAAGATATTTTGTCCTAAACCGCCAAAAACCTGCTTGCCTATCGCGATAGAAAATACGGAGCCAATTATAGGAAGCCAGAAAGGCACATCCGGAGGCAGGTTATAGGCCAGCAATAAACCCGTAAGCACGGCACTGCCATCAAGGATAGTAATTTTTCTTTTAGTAATTAATTGCAGCATGAATTCAGTAGCAACCGCCGCAACAACACCTAATGCTATCGCCCAGAAAGCCCGCATGCCGAAGATAAAGATTCCGGCAAGGCCTGAAGGCAGAAGGCTTAAAGTTACCAGCCACATAATCCTTTTTACAGACTCTTGCCTATGTAGATGAGGTGAAATATTAACCAAAAGTTTATTTTTCATTATTTATCTTTAACTTTACCTCTTCCGTCTTCTTCTTTACCGAATCAATAACTGCCCTTGATGAAATGGTGGCTCCGGTAATCGCCTCAACTTCTGATAAATCGTTTTTTCCCTTAAACCGCCCTGTAAAAAATCGTTCCGAAATACGCGAACCTAAACCAGGAGTCTCATTCTGAGATAATATCTTTATCCCGGTAATTTCTCCGTTCTGCAGCATACCTACCAGTGTTTTTACTTCTCCGGCATACCCTTTCTGGCTAGCCTTAAAGGCAACACCTATAAACTGGCTATTGCTATCAAAAACCTTATAATAAATAATTTCCCCGTTTTCTTTTTTTTCATCAAAGCAATAAGCTAAAGGAAAAATTTCTTTTAGGCTTAACTCCTCTTCTAGCCTTTCCTGCGCAAGTATCTTTGGTTTTGTCAGAATATCCACCCCTGCCAACAACCCCGCGGATATAGCACATATAATACCTAAAATAAAACCAAACCTTAACATCTCCTTCATTTTACCGCCTCCAGCTTAGCCCTTTTAATAGACTGCACCAACCTGCGATTAGCAGGGCATACATAGCTGCACACTCCGCATTCTATACAATCCATCGCCCCATAATTTATCGCTTCATGCCAGATTGATTTTTCAGAAGCTAAATTTATCATGCAAGGCATAAGACCTACGGGGCATCCCCTTACACAAGCTCCGCACCTGATGCAATATTCTTCTTCTAAACATGCGGCCTCACCCTTGCTTAATAACAATATACCGTTTGTAGACTTAATTACCGGAACTCTATCGGTATACTGGGATACTCCCATCATCGGGCCGCCGGAGATAATCTTAGCTGGATTTTCCTTTAGCGGGCCGCAGAATTCGATTATTTCTTTTATCGGAGTGCCTATACGCACTAATAAATTCTTAGGGTTCTTAAGTATGGAGCCAACAACCGTAACTACGCGCTCATAAAGAGGCTTATTAAGATAAACGGCCTCATATACCGCAAATACTGTTGCTACATTATGCACGACTACGCCTAAGTCAAAAGGAAGCTTTCCGCGGGGGACCTCCTTCCTTAGGACGCTTTTTATAAGCTGCTTTTCTCCGCCTTGCGGATAATTTGATTTTAAGACCTTAAGCCGGTAACCGGAAACTGGCAAATGGGAGCTAAATGCCTTAATGGCTTCAGGCTTATTATCCTCTATTGCGATAAAAATATCCTTTACGCCTAAACAGCGGGAGATAAGCCTTATACCCTTTATAATTTCCGGCGCCTTTTCAACCATCAGGCGGTAATCAGCAGTTAAATAAGGCTCGCACTCTGCTCCGTTTATGATCAAAGTATCAACTGTTTTAGGCGGGTTAAGCTTTATGTGCGTTGGGAAACTTGCCCCGCCCATCCCGACAATACCGCAATCAAATACTATCTTTCTTATGTCTTCGGAGGATAATTTATCTACTATATCCTGTGGCCTAGGATTTATGCCTTGCGAAGGAAGACTGTCTTCGCCTTCAATTATAACCGTTTTTGATTTTCCTAAGACCGGATGCGGCCAAGTTGATATAGATATAACCTTGCCAGTGATAGATGAGTGTACCGGGGCATAAACATGCGCCTCAACAGATCCTATCCTCTGGCCTACGGATACAGAATCTCCGGGATTAACTAACGGGTCGCAAGCTTTACCTAAGTGCTGGGACAACGGGATATAGACCCTGCGCGCAGGCGCGAAGGATTCTATGGCTTTATCTTCAGTATAAAATTTATTGTCCTCTAGTCTAACCATGGTATTCTGCGCTTAATAATAATATTAACTATCCCTACAATACTGAATATGCACCCTACAACAATGAGTATTGAGGTGTGCGGGATCTTTTCCGCAAGCAGGCTGCTTATAAACATAAACAAGAGAAATCCTAAATGCATTACTATTTCAAGAGAGCTAAAAACTTTACCCATCATCTCGTTATCGCTTGCCTTATGTATTATGGTATTTGAAGCAATCATAATAGGAGAAACGGTGTTGCCTAAAATAAATGCCAGAGATGCTGCGGTAAGAAAACAGGGATAGCGGTTGATAGTAAGGGTAAAGATAATAAGCATTACCCCGCTTAATGCAAGCGAAGAGAATATGATTTTATAGTGGCTTAAACGCTGACCGAAACGTCCGTAAACAACCGACCCGGTAAATAAACCTATCCCCAAGAACATAACCAGAAGACCCAAATCCTTTGTCGCGGAGTTCAAAACATCCTGCACAAAGACAATCATAACTGTATAAACTGCCCCCAGGGCTGACCAGAGTATAAACATAATACTTGCGGTGAGGCGAATATCTTTTTTGCGCAGAAAATACAAGATGCCGTCTTTAATCTCCTGCAATACGGATTTTCTTATTGATTCCACTATTTCGCGGCTCAATTCTCTTAAACCTATCGCTGAAGAATCAAACTTACTGACTATAAAAAATATGAGCAGCCCGGATATAAGAAAACTTAAGGCATTAAGGTAAAATCCGCTTTTTGCCCCTACCCACTCAACCAGCACCCCGCTTATGCCAAAACCTAAGACAGCTGCGAGCATCCCGGTAATATTTACCAGGGAGTTGGCTATCAACAAATCCTTCTTCTCCACCAGGTCAGGGACAATAGATAGTTTAGCCGGGACAAAAAATCTTCCAATTGAGAACACAAGAAAAATAATAATATATATAGGCACGATACTCCTATAATAAAAAAGAAAGAATGGTATTGTGAAAACCAAAAGCGCCCTCAGCAGGTCGCATACATACATCGTCCTCCTTCTATCCCACCTATCGACATATACGCCGGCTATTGGCCCGATTAAAAATACCGGTATGATGGTGAAGGAAAGAACTTTGGCCATGTCCATAGTAGAGCCCGGGCTCCTTAAATAGACGAAGGCGATCAAGGCCATTTGACCCAGCCTGTCCCCGAGCTGAGAGATAATCTGGCCTAACCACAAAAGAAGAAAATTACGGTTTTTCAATACCTTACGGAATTTAGCCATTTGGTTATGGAGCCGATGAGTGGGATCGAACCACCGACCTTGACTTTACGAAAGTCCTGCTCTACCAACTGAGCTACATCGGCAAAATAATGGAATAATTATACCAATTTTTGCCTTAATAGTCCAAGAAAAAATATTTGACAAAGTTGAAAAAAATGTTAAACTATTAATGTTACTAACGTTGCAAGGAGAAGTCAAGATTTTTCAAGGGAAACAGATAAACCGTAAAGCGACTAACCATGAGAAATGGGCTTTACGGCTTTTTTATTATTGGAGGAGGTGAGAAGTAGAAAATGGCAAAAGGTAAAGTAAAGTGGTTCTCAAACCAGAAAGGTTATGGCTTTATTACCGGAGAAGATGGAAAGGATGTATTCGTCCATTTTAGCGCTCTTTCTGGTGAAGGCTATAAGACTCTAGAAGAAGGCCAAGCAGTTGAATATGAGGTAACCCAGGGCCCTAAAGGCGACCAGGCAACTAACGTTACCAAAATATAAATTCAATAAAGAAAGAACCGGATAAGTTACAATTAACTAAATCCGGTTCTTTCTTTCTGAAATAAATTAATTATTTGGCTTAAGATTAATCTGGACCGCGCGAAGTGAAGTAAACGACATCGGATCATCATAATACTGCACGTTAACTTCATCCCCCTGAGAAATATTATCAAGCGATAATCTAAGGTCGCCCTTGTTAATCTTGGTATGCTGTGTAACAGAAAAGGTTATTTCATCACTCTTGCCATTTGCCTGCATGAACTTTATTGTAACGGTTGAAACAACAAAATCCACATATGTAACCTTCCCGCTTATGTAACCATCTTCTGCCATCAAAGATCGCTGTTCGGCAAAACAAAAAAGATGTAAACTAATATTTAGTAAGATAGCTAAGAGTAAAACTAATCTAAGAGATAAACTTTTTCTCATATTGCCTCCTAACTTTCTATATTATTATAATGCAGTGGATATAAATAAATTGCCGAGGAGAAGAAACTAAATGCCGAGGGAGGGAATCAAATCCCAACCCCTTGCAATTACCTATATTATTACGACTTCTACGCATTTCCAGTATTATTTTGGGACTATAAATGGACGATAAATAAAGCCCTTTTTCTGTCATTTTTCCTCGCCAATATTGAATTTTTCCTGAAAAGCTCTATTAACATACTCGCGATTGGCTCCGGAATGATTATACCGCCGCATGGTCTTTACGTCGCTCCATCCC
>CAZAPC010000018.1:0-13625 GCA_964486875.1 uncultured Planctomycetales bacterium | reverse complement strand
TCATTAGAGTCTCCGTATGGATCCGCTAGCCCAACTCTACCTCTAAATTCTAAAGTAGAATTACGCCAGAGAGGCGTATAATGGCTTGCCCTGCCAAAGAGTTTCCAGTAATTCTTATCTCCTCCTAATGGCCCTCCCGCAAACTCTATTGAACCGGTAAGGAGGTTACCTTTATGCGTATCAAAGATATTATCCCGGCTATCAAAAGTAAAGCTGGGAGTAATGCTGCTTATAAGGTTAGTCCCCTTTTCTGAATCTAAATACGTAGCGCCTTCAGTCGTATTGCTTATATCTATTAAATCAAGCCGGTAAGCAAGGTCCCCTCTTAAATACTCGGATAATTCCCTGCCTAGCCTTAAGGCCCCTCCGGTAACCTCTTCGTCATATCCATAGCCTACGTCAGTATCCCTTTTATGCGTACGCCTGTAAGCGTCAATACCAAATGAAACCGGATAATCAAAGAGCCATGGCTCGGTAAAACTTAAATCAAACCCGCTGCTTATGGTGCCTATGGTTGCGCGTAACTTTAAATTCTGTCCGGCACCCGTAAAATAAGGCCAGTTTTTCCAGTCAAAATTCTTCTGCTCAATCTCCACAAAACCTACAAAATCATCTACGGTGCTATAACCGCCTCCAAAACTAAATGCGCCCGTCTTAGTCTCTTTGACATCGACAATAAGGTTTTTCTCATTAGGCTTATCCGTTTCTTCCGTATCATAACCAATTTCTTCAAAGTACCCTAGGTTATTAAGCCTCTCCTTACTGCGCCTGAGTTTCTCTCCATCAAACCTGTCTCCCGGGTTAAGGCGCATCTCCCTGCGGATAACGATATCCTTGGTTTTAATATTTCCCCTGACTTTAATCTTATCTACATATGTTATCAGATTCTCTACAACGCTGTAAGTTATATCTACCCTGCTGGTTTTAGGGTTTAAAGATACCGCCTCCTGGACATTCGCTGAAATATATCCCCGGTCAAAATAAAGCCCCTGTATAGACGATAAATCATATTTCATCGCCTCTTCGCTAAAAGTTTTGCCCGTTACGCACTCCTTAAGCCTCATTAGAATCTCTTTTTCGGTTATGTCCTTATTTCCTTTAACGGTAACATCCCCTACCAGGTATTTATTCCCTTCGGTTATATTTATATTGATAAACAAAAGGTACGGTTTACCGGCATCGGGGTTAACCTGATAGGCTACCGCAACATCAATATAGCCTTCTCTTCTATAAAAAGCCTTTATGCGCTCGATGTCCTCAACCAATACATCATCTTTCAGCACTCTGGCATTAAAAAACCACGCCCGCTTCGTCTTTAAAAGCTTTAATATCCTGGCACTGGTAAAATTCTTATTTCCGTCTATAATAATATTCTTTATCCGTACCCTTCCACCCTCTGTGACATTAAAGTTGATCTTTACCTTATTCGCTTTTTCGTCAATTTCAAGCTTATAATCTATTTTTGCTGCGCTATAACCTATCTTCTCGTACATCTTCTGGAATATACGCACATCTTCGGCAAGGCTTGGATAATCTAAATACTGTCCTTCTTTGGATTTTATCTGCGCCTTTAATTTTTCATCCTTCATAGTAATACGGTATATCCCGGAAAAGGTAATCTTTTCAATGATCGGCCTCTCGACAACCGTAACAATAACCTTAACGCCGTCTTTATAAAGCTGGCTGTCTATTTTTATATCGCTGAAGAAATTTAAGAGATAAAGCCTTTTTAAGTCATCGCTTACAACAATCTCCTGGTAAGGGCTGCCGATGCGGGTCTTCATCTTGGAGGCGATGGTATTAGTAGAGATAGCTTTGTTTCCTTTAATCTCTATTGAGTTAACCGGCTTGCCTTCCTTTTCTTCAAGGTTATTCTTCTCTGCAAAGGATAAAGCGGTTACGAAAAAAATGGAGATAAGCAAGAGGGATAAAAATATTCTTTTACGCATTTTCATTATTATATAGGAATTATGGCTCTGCCGCAATAATTTATTCTATTCTGGCAATATTCTCAAAACGTGTATACTCTTTGATAAAAGCTAACTTCATGGAGCCAACCGGGCCGTTTCTCTGCTTGGCTATAATCGCCTCAGCTACTCCCTGGTTATCTGACGTAGGATTGTAATACTCCTCCCTAAGCAAGAGGACAACTACGTCCGCATCCTGTTCAATCGCACCGGATTCTCTTAAATCTGAGAGCTGTGGCCGGTGGTCAGTGCGGGACTCTACTGCGCGAGAAAGCTGGCTTATGGCAACAATCGGGACCCTTAGCTCCCTGGCAAGCGCCTTAAGCGAACGAGAAATCTCAGAAATCTCCTGTTGCCTGCTTTCTACAGAACCTGACCCGCGCATAAGCTGCATATAATCTAATACTATAAATTTTATATCCTGTTGCGCCTTAAGCCTGCGCGCCTTGGCGCGAAGCTCCATAACCGATATTGCCGGAGTGTCGTCGATGAATATAGGCGCTTCGGATAATTTTCCTGCCGCGGCAGTAAGCTTAGGCCAATCAGATGTAGCCAGATAGCCTGTCCTGACTTTCTGCGCATCAACTCTGGCATGAGCGCAAAGCATCCTTTGCGCCAGTTGTTCTTTAGACATTTCAAGGCTAAAAACCGCAGTAGGTATTTTCTCCACTATTCCCGCATGTTCAACCATACCTAAAGCAAAAGCGCTCTTACCCATAGAAGGCCTTCCGGCGACTACGATTAAATCTGATTCCTGTAATCCGGCGGTCTTAATATCAAAATCTATATAGCCGGTGGGTATCCCTGTAACATGAGCCTTCTTCCGGTATAATGCGTCTATAGTTTCGATACTATCAGAAACGACTTCCTTGATGTGCAGATAAGACCCCTGAGTCTTCCTCTCGCTTACCTCAAAGATAAACCTCTCGGCATTATCAACAACTTCATCAATATTCCCCTCGCTCTCATAGCAAAGCGAAATAATTCTGGTCGCGTTATTGATAAGCGTCCTCAATATACTCTTTTCTTTTACAATATTGACATAATGCCCGATGTTAGCGGAGCTGGGGACGGAATTGACTAAAGCAGTAAGATAACTTGCTCCTCCAACCTCATCAATAATCCCCTCCCTTTTCAAAGCGTCGGTAAGGGTAATCAAATCAACAGCCTTATTAACAGCGTATAAATCTGAAATTGCCTGGTAGATCTTCTGATGGGAATCTTTGTAGAAAAAATTTCTATCCAGCTTCTCTACTGCCGTAGCAATTGCCTCTTCGTCGAGAAGCATAGAGCCTAGTACTGCCATCTCGGCATCAAGGTTTTGGGGCGGGATTTTATCTATTTGCATATCGCCGGGCATATTATTTTTTCACGACCCAAATTTTTAAATTCGCGGTGACTTCAGGGTGGAGCTTAACCAATATTTCATAAATACCCAGGGATTTTATAGGCTTATCCAGGGAAATACAACCTTTATCGATCTCTATACCTTCGCTTTTTAAAGCAAGGTATATGTCTGTCTCGGAAATACTTCCGTACAGGCTTCCATCATCCTGCACAAGTACGGATATGGTGAGAGAAAAGTTATCCAATCTCTGCTTCAAACCTAAAGCCTCCCCTTTTCTCTTTTCTAAATCTAAAGCCAGTTTTTGCTTGTCCTGCTCCAGCTTTTTTAAATTTCCCGAAGTTGCTTCTACTGCTAACCCGCGAGGGAAAAGATAGTTGTGCGCAAAACCGTCTTTTACCTTAATCAAACTGCCAAGCTTCCCTATTTTGTCCACATCTTTTTTTAATATTACTTTCATCTTGCCCTCTTAAATTTTATCAATTCTAACGCGTATAAGGAAGAAGGGAAACAAACCTTGCCTTGGTAATTGCCTCGGCTATCAACCTCTGGTGCCTGGCACAATTACCCGAATAACGGCGGGAAACAATTTTACCTCTTTCCGTAATAAATGCCTCAAGTCTTTTTGCGTCCTTATAATCCACTGCCTTAACCTTATCAACGCATAAGCGGCAAAATTTCTTTCTGGTGATTACATGCGCCGAACGCCTCTTTTCTCCAAGTTTGCCCTTGGAAAATGTTTTGACCTTTGCCTTAACTTTCATTCGTATCCGCCTCGCTTTCGCCTAACCATGTTGACTCTGTTGAAGTTTCACTAGTTATTTCTTCTACCGGCTCTGCTGAAGAAACCTGCGCCTTAGCCTGTCCAGGTGCGCCTAAAAATTGCACCCTCTCTGCCCTAACCTCGATAACATTACGTTTTGCCCCGGCATTATCCTCCCAAGAGCGAGACTGCAGCCTGCCTTCGACAAACACACTGCTTCCTTTATGCAAATACTGGTTGCACGTCTCAGCCTGTTTATTCCAGACTACAGCCGTGATAAAACAAACCTCTTCCTTTAATTCCTGGTTCTTATCCCTATACCTGCGGTTTACCGCCAACCTTAAATTAGCCACGGCAGCTCCCTGAGGGGTATAACGCAACTCGGGATCTTTGGTTAAATTACCCATTAACAAAACTTTATTATAGCTTGCCATAAAGATCTCCTTATTTTTTAAGATTCCAGCCTGGAGACAAGAACTCTCAGGATGTTTTCATTAAGCCTGTATGCATGCCGGATGTCCTTTACTGCAAGCGGATTAAGCGAAAAACTTAAAAGGTAGTAAACTCCCTCGGTATGCTTTTTTATCGGAAAGAAAAACTTCCTCTTCTCAGACCAGACTGCGCCCTGGGAGATAACGCCGTTATTCTTGGATACGGCATCATGAATTTGCTGAAAGAGGACCTTTTGTTCTGCTTCCGGTAAATCTGGCTTCACGATTAACATTGCTTCGTATTTATTCATAAATTACGCTCCTTTTGTTTATCTTTACGGTTAAAATTTTCCATTGCCCGGGCTACGCCGTTATCTGCCCACTCCCTGCAACAGGCGGCTGCCTTATCGATTATCCCGGGGATATCAGATTTTTCTTTGCGGTTAAACCTTGAAAGGACAAAATCACTCGCTTGTTTTTTCTGGGGCCTTCCGATGCCAATCCGCAGGCGGCTAAATTCATTAGTATCGAGGTGTTTTATTATAGACTCGACACCCCGGTGCCCTGCGCATGAACCTATTGCACGAACCTTGATCCTTCCAAACTCCAGGTCTAAATCATCACAGACTACTAAAAGATCGGGTATTTTAACTTTATACTTCTTAATCAATGGCTTTACTGCCTCACCGGATAAATTCATAAAGGTAAGCGGCAGGGCCAGCAGTATATCCGATGAACCTGCTAAGCCTTTTCCTATTAATGCCTTGATGCCTTTTTCTTTTTTTAACGCTATTCTACCGGATTTAGCAAGAAACTTTACTACCTCAAAACCGATATTATGCCTTGAACCGGCATAGATAGAACCCGGATTACCTAAACCGACGATTAACTTCACTTATATTATTTTTCTTTGGCTTCTTTCTTTTCCTCAGCAACTGCCCCTTCTTCCGGGACTTCCTTCTTTTCCTTAATTACCTCAGGCTCCTGTGTCCCTTCTCCCTCAACAACCTCTTCCGGCACCTCTTCTTTCATCGGAGCGGCAACAGAAAGGATAATTGATTCAGGGTCATTCAGGACCTTTGCGCCAGAAGGCACAATAATATCCTTGACGTGGACAGAATCTCCTAGCTTAAGATTAGATACATCTATCTCTATATCTTTAGGGATACTGGTAGGTAAACATTCAATTTCTAACTCCCAAAGCATGTGCTCTAAAGAACCGCCCTCCATTTTTACGCCTGCGGGCTCGCCCTTAGCGACAACAGGGACATTTACCTTAATTTTCTTGGTAAGAGATATCTGATTAAAATCAACATGCCGAATCTCTCCGTGGACAGGGTCATGCTGAATCTCTCTTATAATACAGGGGCATGACTTCTGTTTTTTATCATCTTTTATATTAATATTGATGACCACACCTTCGATTCTGTGTTGATGCACTAACTGCACTAACTGGCGATGCGATAACTTAAGCGCCAGAGCCTCCTTACCTTCAGAATAAATTATTGCCGGGACAAAACCTTTATCCCTTAATCCTTTAATTTTACCTTTTCCTATCTCTTCTCTTACCTGCGCATCCAAAAATAATTCTTCCATGACTCCAACTCCGTTTTATCAGTTAATCAAATAAACAGCTTATCGACTCTTCGTTGTGTATCCTTTTAATCGCTTCTGCTAAAAGGCTGGATATAGTTAAAACCTTTATGCGTGGATTCTCTTTACTCTTAGGCAACGGGATACTATCGGTAATAACCAGCTCTTTTAAATGCTTGCAATCTTCTAGGCGTTCTATTGCATCTCCGGACAAAACTCCGTGAGCTATGGCTGCGTAGATGTTTTTTGCTCCTGCCTTTTTTAATGCCTCAACCCCTTCAAAAAGCGAACTTCCGGTTGCAACCAAATCATCAACAATTATTGCGTTCCTTCCCTCAACCTCTCCTAAGATATGCATGGCCTCGGTCTTCTCCGGAGATTCGCGCCTTTTGTCGATTATAGCCAAAGGCACCCCCAATCTCTTGGCATATGCCCGGGCAGTCTTAATTCCTCCCACATCAGGAGAAACAGCTACAAGGTCTTTTATATCAAGGCTCTTAAAATAATCCGTGAAGACTCCTACAGAAAAAAGGTGATCTACCGGTATATCAAAAAAACCCTGAATTTGCCCTGCGTGTAAATCCATAGTTAAAACCCTATTTGCCCCGGCGGTCGTCAAAAGATTAGCCACCAGTTTTGCGGTTATAGGCACGCGCGGCTGATCTTTCCTGTCCTGCCGCGCATAACCAAAATAAGGGACAACCGCGGTAATACGCGATGAAGAAGCCCTCCTTAGGGCATCCATCATAATCAAAAGCTCCATAAGGTTCTCATTAGCAGGAGGACAGGTCGGTTGAATTATAAAAACATCCTTACCCCGGACATTATCGTTAATCTTAACCCTTACCTCCCCCTCGCTAAACCTGGTAACCAACGCCTCCGAGAGTTTTGTTTTAAGGCACTTACAGATATCTTTTGCAAGCTCAAGATGAGCATTGCCGCTAAAGATTGCTAATTTATCCATATCTACCCCTTATTTTCTTAAAATTCTCGCCGGGACACCCACGGCAGTTTTCTTATCGGGGACATCTTTAATTATTACTGAGCCCGCTCCGGTCCTTGAGGCCTTTCCTATTTTAACCGGCGCCACCATAATTGTATCAGACCCGATAAGCGCGTTATCCTTTATAACTGTATTATGTTTCTTGGACCCGTCAAAGTTTGCGGTAATCGAACCTGCGCCGATATTAACAGAATTGCCTACGCGAGAATCCGCAATATAGCAAAAATGCTTTGCGAAGGTATTCCTGCCGATTTTAGCGCGGGTAATTTCCAGAAAATTGCCTAAAGTTACGTCATCTGAAATACGTGCCCCTTCCCTAAGGCGCGCGAAAGGGCCGACAGAACAGCGTTTTCCGATTTTAACATCACTTTCAATAACTGTAAAGGGGTAAATAGTAGAGTCCCCGCCGATTTCGGTACCGTAGCTTATAAAGGCCGAACCCGGGTCAATTATAGAAACGCCCTTTAACATAAAACTTTCGTTTATCCTAAGTTGCATTATCGCATTTGCCTGGGCCAACTCTACCCTGGAATTTATTCCCATTGCCTCTTGCCTATCGCCTATCTTTACCCACTCAATAAGCTTACCCTGCAAGTGAAGTATTTTAATTACATCCGTTAAATAATACTCTCTTTTATTATTATTCGGCCTAACTTTGTTTAACGCAGACTTAAGGCTGGTTATATCAAAGCACATAATCCCGGTATTAATCTCTTTTATATCCTTCTGGAATTCGTCAGCATCCTTTTCTTCGGCTATACCGCAAATAGTGAAATATTTATCGCGCAAAACCCTTCCGTAACCTTTTGGCTTTTTTACGTAAGCAGTTAACAGGGTAGCATCAGCTCTGCTTTCAATATGGCGCTTAAGCAGGGTATTTACTGTTTCTCTCTTTAGCAACGGCACATCGCCATAGAGTATTAAGACTACCCCCTTAAAACCCTTTAATTTAGCCAATCCTGTTTTTACCGCATCTGCGGTTCCGAGAAGGCGTCTCTGCAAAGCAATCTCTACCTGCGCCGGGATCTCCCTCTTTGCTAATTCATGTTTATAGCCTAGCACGGTTACGATATTCTTCGTCCTTAAGGAGCGCGCTAAATCCATAACATAGCCTATCATGGGCCTACCACAAACCTTATGCATGACTTTAGGCAACGCCGATTTCATGCGCGTCCCCTTACCTGCTGCCAATACTATTACTGCGGTTTTTATTCTCATATTCGGTTATTAATAATTGGGACGTGTGGATTCGAACCACAATAGCGAGACCCAAATTCTCGTGTCCTACCATTGGACGACATCCCAGATTTATCCTGAAGACGAGCCCACATTCCCCTTAAGCTTTTCCTGCTCGTAAGCCTGAAGAACTTTTTTCTGCAGGTACTCCCTGAATTCCTGTGTTATGGGATGAGCGATATCCTTATGTTCTTGGATGGAAGAGCTTACCTCAACAGCGGAAGCCTTTGCGTTAAAAGGCAGGCTCCCTGCGCACTGGTTACAATATTTACTGCGCAGTTCATTCTTAAACCCGCATTTAGGACACGGCTGCTTTACTCTCCTTGAGGGCATAGCGATAAAAAGCCCGCTTGTGCCTCCGATCACCTTAATATTCCTTACCACAAAGACATTATCAAAAGTTACTGTTGCGTAAGCTTTAAGTTTTTTATCCGGCGAATCTTTAAGGGCTATCCTGACTTCTGTGATCTCCATAAACCTATTCCCCTCTTACTTAAAAATACCCGGCCCTTCAAACTGTGCTTACCGTATAGATACGCCAAGATTTATACTTTCTCTTTATAGCGCGGGCTAACCTAACAGCCTCCCTGCGCGAAGCGATAAGAGAAAAAACCGATGGCCCGCTTCCTGACATAAGCGCAAAGCTTACACCCAGCCCTAAAAGCGTATTTTTTACCCTTTTTACCTCAGGATAAATCCGGGCAGTTACCTGCTCCAGGCTATTAAAAAACAAATCCGATCTCAAGAAGATGCTTCTTTTAGCTAGTTCTGAAGTTAATATTTTAACATCGCAAACCGGCTTTGTCAACCCCGTTACAAATTTTGAGCAGCTGGCTTTCTGTTTAGTTATTTGTAACGGGGTCAACCCCGTTACAAATTTTGAGCAGCTGGCTTTCTGTTTCGCTATTTGTAACGGGGTCAACCCCGCAACACAATCCCAATGCTTATACATTAAAGGCGTAGATACTTTAATTTTAGGGACAACTAAAACATGCCAGAGTTTTATTTTATTTAAATTACCCAACGGTTTGATCCTCTCCCCCCTGCCTAACCCGAGGCCGAACGGCTTCTCATAAATGAAAAACGGCACGTCGCTTCCTACCTTGCCGGCAACTTTAACCAGCTGCTTTACCGGAAGATTAATCTTCCAGAGCCGGTTTAAACCCAGCAAAACAGCTGCAGCATTAGAAGACCCTCCTCCTAAGCCAGCGCCGACAGGAATATTCTTGGTTATATTTATCTCAACGCCCTTTTCTTTAGCAAAATTATCCCTTAATAAACCAGCTGCTTTAAAACAGAGGTTCTCCGGCCCCTGAGGAACAGACTTATCGCTGCATTTAACAGTTATTAAACTATGCTTAAGGTTCTTTAGGGTTATGGAATCCGAAAGGCTGATTCTTTCAAAGAGAGTTATTAAATTATGGTAGTTATCCGGGCGCTTATTGATAACTTTAAGGAATAAATTAAGCTTAGCAAAGGAATGAATAACCAATTTACTTGCGGCTGGAGAAAAGGCCTAAGGCAGCCTTTTCAATATCCAGGCTTGTAAGTTTATACTCTTTTAAGAGGTCTCCGGGGTCTCCGGACTGGCCAAACCTGTTTTTTATCCCAAGGCGGATAACCCTGGTAGGACAACTTTCGGAAACAACTTCATCTATACTTGACGCAAGCCCTCCAATAATCGTATGCTCCTCGCAAGCAATGATCCCGCGCGTATCCCTGGCGGCATCAAGTATCGTTTTAGTATCAACAGGCCTTAACGTATGCATATTTACAAGGCGCGCTTTAACCCCTTTTTTCATCAAGTTTTCTACCGCAATGAGGGCTTCAGCAACCATAATACCGCAGGCAAAAATCGCTATATCATTACCCTCGGTTAATACCTGCGCCTGTCCGAATTTAAAAACATCTTTTTTATCTAAAGTAGGGACTTTAGGCCTGCCGAGACGTATATAAAAAGGGCCTTTATTCCCTGCGGCGGCTTTTACGGCATCGGCGGTCTGCGGGCCATCGCAAGGAGCAATAATGTTCATATTCGGGATAACGCGCATTAAAGCTATATCTTCCAGGGCCTGGTGGCTTGCCCCGTCAGGGCCTACGCTAATTCCGGCGTGGGTAGCTACAATTTTAACATTGAAATTATTGTAACAAATGGAATTGCGCACCTGGTCCCAAGCCCGCCCTGAAGCGAATATAGCAAACGTTGATACAAAAACTGTTTTCCCGCAGGCTGCCAGGCCCGCCGCAGAAGCCATCATGTTCTGCTCCGCTACCCCGAAATTAAAAAACCTTTCCGGGAACTCTTTGGCGAATAAGCCGGTTCGCGTAGAACTCGAAAGGTCAGCGTCTAAAACAACTATGTCTTTATTTTGCCTGCCCAGCTCAACCAATGTCTTTCCGTAAACATCCCTCTGGTATAATTGCTCTGCCATTTTATTCTAATTCCTTTAATGCTTTTCCCTCTTCTTCTTTAGTAGGGGCGCGGCCATGAAAATCGCAGATATTCTCCATAAAAGATACGCCTTTGCCTTTTATGGTACGGGCGATAATTATCGATGGCCTTCCTTTTGCCTTTCCCGCTTCTTCATAAGCTGAAAGAATTTCTTTCATATTATGCCCGTCTATCTCTATTGTATTCCAGCCAAAAGAACGCCACTTGTCAACTATCGGCTCTAAATCCATAACATTGCAGGTTTTACCGTCGATCTGAAAACCGTTATAGTCAAGTATGGCGCAAAGATTCTCACATTTATAGTGGGAAGCTGCCATGGCTGCTTCCCAGATGTTCCCCTCTTGTATCTCTCCGTCACCCGTAAGGACATAAACACGGTAGTCCTTATTGTCTATCCTGGCGGCAAGGCTCATGCCTAAACCAATTGAAAGCCCCTGGCCTAAAGAGCCGGACGCAGATTCTATGCCCGGGGTACGCCTATCAGGGTGGCCCTGCAGAAGAGAACCGAATTGCCTTAAAGTCATGAGCTTTTCTTCGGGGAAATACCCGCAGGAAGACAAAACAGCATACCATAAAGGGCAACAATGCCCCTTTGACATATGGAACCTGTCCCGATCCGGCCAGCCTGGATTCTTAGGGTCATGTCTTAATACGGAGAAAAAAAGCGCGGTAACCAGGTCTGTTGAAGAAAGGCTCCCTCCAGGATGCCCGGAACCTGCCTTAGCAATCATCTGCACAATCAACCGGCGGATCTTTTTTGCCTTTCCCTCTAAATCTTTTATCTTTTCTTCGGTATAATTCATTGTTTTCTTAAGTTTTTTAATTTACTTTTAACTTCATCCTGGTCAGGATCAAATTTTAGAGATTCCCGCCAATTAACCCTGGCGCTCTCTAAATCTTTCAACTTAAAATATACATCACCCAAATGATCGAATATAACAGGATCGGGCATTAAAGACACTGCCCTAATTAAAGTTTCCTTAGCCTCTCTTAACCTGCCTCTTTTAAAATAAAGCCAGCCTAAGCTATCTAAATATGCGCCATTATCAGGATCTATATCTAAGGCCTTACTGATTAACTTTTCCGCTTCCTTAAGATTCCTGCCCTCGTCCACATAAGAATAACCTAAAAAATTAAGCGCCTCAGCATAATCAGGATTTAAAGATATCGCCTTTTTAAGTTCCTCCTTCATCAAAAGGTTATTCTTCATTCCTGAGTAAACAACTCCGAGGTAAAAATGCGCTTCGGGGTCATAAGGCGCAAGCTCTGATACAACGCGGTAGGCATTCTCAGCTTCTTTATTATTACCCTGCCTGGCATACAGCGCTCCCAGGCTTTTGTATATCTCTATATTTTTAGGGTTAAGTTTTAAAGCGCTTTTAAGCGCTGCTTCATACTCTTTAGCCGCTAAATCCCAATTACCCTGCGCAAGATTTAAAATAGCTAGCAAGGCATGAGGTTCAGCCGCGTCGGGATTAAGGCTAACCGAAAGATCTAACTCTTTTCTTGCTTGACTAAGGTTATTATTCTTTACCAGGGTTACCGCTAAATTAAAATGCGCAAGGTAATTATCCCTGTCTAAACTTAAAGCCTTTTCATACTCTTTAACCGCTAAGCCCGAATCTCCCAGGTTGTCATAAAACAACCCCATAATATAGTGGCTTAATGCGCCCGAGTCTTTTCTCTCTAAAGCCAGGCAGGGACTCCCGGAAAAAGAAATGACAAAGAGTAAAAGTAAACTAGTCCGAATAAACCCTTGAGGCACTTACTTTTATCCCCAAGCTCTCTTCTTTAAGTGGCGAAGCTTACGGCGCATCTTTTTTCTTTTATGCGTCTTAATCTTCTGCCTTTTTCTTTTTTTACCGCAAGGCATATCTTCCTCCTAATAAATAACCTTATTTAACGGATATTCAATAATCCCCTCAGCGCCTGCTTTTTTTAACCCCGGGATTATGGAACGGACAACCTTTTCGTCGATTACTGTTTCAATAGCAAACCATCCATCCTGGGTAAGCCCGGATATAGTCGGTTTTTTTAAAGCCGGCAGGCTTGCGATAACATTCTTTAAATCCTTCTTTCTGACGTTCATCTTAAGCCCAACCTTTTCTTCGGCAGCAATGGCACCCTTTAAAAGAAGGGAAATTTCTTCCATCTTAAGCCTCTTCCAATTATCCCTAAAAGATGCTTTATTAGCGATAAACTGAGTGGTAGATTCGCATAGCGTGGCGATTTCAACCAGCTTGTTTGCCCTTAGCGAACTTCCGGTCTCAGTCAACTCAACAATAGCATCCACCAGCCCTGAACTTACTTTAACTTCTGTAGCCCCCCAGCTAAATTCAACATCCACTTTAACTTTATTCTTCCTGAAATATTCTTTTGTTACATTAACCAACTCGGTCGCTATTCGCTTACCCCTTAACTGCTTAACTGATTTAATCCCCGAATCAAAAGGAACGGCCAGCACCCATCGCACTTTATTTAGGCTCTGTTTAGCATAAGTTAAATCAGTAACCCTTACAATATCCGCTTTATTCTCTAAAATCCAGTCATTCCCCGTAATCCCGCAATCAAGCGCGCCATCCTGAACGTATCTAGCCATCTCCTGCGCCCGTAACAATACCGGTTTTATTTCTATATCGTTTATAGAAGGGAAATACGACCTCTCTGAAGGCAAAGAGACATTGAACCCCGCCTTTTTAAACATCCTGAAGGTCGCTTCCTGCAGGCTCCCTTTTGGTAACCCAAGCCTTAATAACCTATTCTTTTCCATTGATTATCCTTTTTAATTGCAATTTAACCTTCTGGCGGGAATAAACCTTTTACTCTTTTTAATCC
>CAZAPC010000017.1:12881-14047 GCA_964486875.1 uncultured Planctomycetales bacterium | reverse complement strand
ATTTATTATCCTATGGTTACGAGAACGCCGATTTAAGGCTAAAAATAAAAAAAAATAGTTAAAAATCTAAATTTGAGGTTATTGTAACCTGTTATACTGTTATAAGCTAAAAACTTACTTGAAGGAGAACCGTCCCCTATGGATAAGGGAAAGAAGAATCTAATAATTGTTGTTTTGCTGGTTCTCCTCCTGCCGGCTATTTCGATTTTATCTTACCAGAAGATTAATGATTATAAGAGGGAGAGGCATTTAAGAATATTAGCTGAGAAGAGAAAGGCTGCGTGGGGAGAATTTAAAGTCCAGCTCGTATCTGAAATTAACAAATTTAAAGGTGATGCAGGTATTGTAATCAAAGACTTAGAGAGCGGGTGGGAGTTTTCTTGGGATAAGGAGAGATTATTTCCTTCGGCAAGCCTAGTGAAAATACCGATTATGGCGGCATCTTTTCTTGCGTCTGAGCAGGGTAAAGTCAGCCTTGCCCGGGAGATAACGCTTAAATCTTCGGATAAACTTACCGGGTCGGGTATCCTTAAGAGTATGCCCGCGGGCACTACTTTTAGCGTAGAGCGCTTGATCGGGCTAATGATCTATGATAGCGATAATACCGCCACAAATATTCTTACTAACTTGCTCGGGATTGATTATTTAAATAGCGCATTTAAAGAATTCGGCTTGAAGAATACCGGGCTTTGCCGTAAGGTTGCTGATTATAAAATGAGAAGCAAGGGAATTGAAAACTATACCAATGCGGAGGATATGGCTTTATTGCTTGAAAAGATATACCGAAGGCAGCTTGTTAACAGAAACGTTTCTGATGAGTGCATAAGTGTCTTAAAATTAACCCGGCTTAATGATAGAATCCCCAGGTATCTTCCTGTTGATATAACAGTTGCGCATAAAACCGGATTAGAGCGCAATGTCTGCCATGATGCGGGGATAGTGTTTACATCTAAAGGAGATTTTATTATATGCGTATTAACCCGCTATAAAAAGTCAAGCAGCAAGCAGGCTAAGAAATTTATTTCTCGCATAGCGTTGCTCACCTTCAATTTTTACGAGAATAATATCTGATTTCTGGAAAGGAGGATATAAATATGTATCTGCAAATTGAGAAAATATTGAATTTTACAATTTTGGGTAATAGCGTTTCAAGATATATCATAACC
>CAZAPC010000017.1:0-12871 GCA_964486875.1 uncultured Planctomycetales bacterium | reverse complement strand
CATAACCATATGCGTTTTTACGCTGGGAATGTTAATTATTAAATTAATTATCCGCAGGGTAGTCTGTCGTTTAAAAATTCTCTCCGAGAAAACAATATCTAAATTTGACGATTTTTTAGTAAACCTGCTTAATGATGTCGCAGTGCCGCTATCTTATTTCCTGGTTGTTTATTTAGCCCTGAAGAGCTTTGCCCTGCCGGAGAAAGCGGAAAAGGTTTTTAACTATTTGATTCTTGGAATAATTGTATTTTTTGCGGTTAAGGTAGCAATGGCTTTTATCGGCTATGGCTTTACGGTCTACCTAAAGAAGCAAAAAGTGGGTACTGATTTAGAAAAAAGTATGCAGGGGATTATGGCAGTTATCAGAATAGGCATTTGGGCAGGTGCGGTTATATTTTTCTTGGATAATCTAGGATTTAAGATCACTGCAATTATCGCAGGATTAGGGATCGGAGGAGTTGCTGTTGCGCTTGCTGCCCAGACCATACTTAAAGATCTTTTTAGCTATTTTTGTATTCTCTTCGATCATCCATTTAAGGCCGGAGATTTTATTATTGTAGGCGACTTTATGGGGACCATAGAGCATATCGGTATTAAGACTACACGCATCCGTAGCCTTGGCGGAGAGATGCTTGTATTCTCAAACTCTGATCTTACTGATTCGCGTTTGCGCAATTATAAGCTTATGGAGAGGCGCAGGGTAGTTTTTAAGATAGGAGTTGTCTATCAGACTCCATTAAGCCAATTGCGGGAGATCCCCAGAATAATTAAGGATATTATTGATAATATTAATGACGCTGCATTTGACCGCGCGCATTTTTTCGCTTACGGTGATTTTAGCCTTATATTTGAAGTAGTATATTATGTCACCGGAGGAGATTACAATAAATATATGGATATACAACAAGCGATAAACTTCTCCATCAAGGAAGAATTTGAAAAACGCAAGATTGAGTTTGCGTTTCCTACCCAAACTGTTTATTTGTCAAAAACTCCTTGATATAATAAGCCATTGCTAATATAATTGACATAGTCAGCCAAGATGAAATTAAATCCTCCTTACATTAAGATTCTGCTTTTGACCGCCATCTCAGGAACCCTTGCTTTTTTAGGGTTTTCCAGTGGTTTCACATCAGCCCAGTCGCTCACTATTTTCGTATTCCTCTTTTCTATACTCGGGACATTATTTTTCTGGGATTTAAGGGTAAGCCTTGTTTTTCTAGGAAGCGGAATTTTGTTTTTAACGAGAAGCGTTGATATTGAAAGCTTCATTAAATTTGCGTCTCTTGATGTTATCCTTTTTTTAATCGGGATGATGATCTCTGTAGCTGTCGTAAGGGAGTCAGGAGTTTTCCGCATATTTGTGCAGTTGGTATTAAGGATAAAGCGCATGAATGGTGTAAAGCTTTTTATCCTTTTAGGTATAATTTCCGCGATCTTCTCCGCGCTTATGGGAGAGGTAGCCTCAATTCTCCTTATGGCAGCGATGGTATTTGATGTTTGTAAATCATTGAAGGTTAAATCCGCCCCGCTTATTATATTCTCCGTGCTTGCCACAAATATAGGTTCTGCTTCTACACTGCTTGGTAATCCCGTAGGCGTACTGTTGGCATTACGCGGCGGGCTTTCTTTTGAAGATTTCTTAAGTTTCGCATTTCCTGTTTCTTTAATTATTTTATTAGTCTCAATAGCGATTCTATTGTTATGGTACAGGCAATACGTAAAAGAAATATCTTCTAAGCTTGCATTAAAGGACAATTTAGCTATAGCGAATTCATATGCGCTTGATAAAAGGGCAAAGGCAAGCATTGCGGTTTTTCTGCTTATGCTCTTAAGCATAGCATTTCATAAGCGAATTGAGATTATGTTCGGCCTTGAAAATAACGGCGCCTTAATTTTTACTCCGGTTATATTTGCAGGTATACTTATGATGATACGAAAAGATAAGGCTTTATTTTTTGTAGAGCATGGCGTTGATTGGGTTTCAATTTTATTTTTTATATTCCTTTTTGCCCAAACCGGCGTTATCCAGGCATCAGGAGTAGGCCAGCTTCTTGCTGAAAGAATAGCAGCTACGTTAGGGACTCATCCAAAGGTGCTTTCTGCTGCGGTTTTGTTTTCTAGCGGTTTTTTATCTAGCATTCTGGATAATACCGTTGTTGTTGCCTCTTATATACCAGTTGTCCAGGATTTGCAGCATATGCATATAAACTTAAAGGCATTGTGGTGGTGTATATTATTCGGGGCGTGCTACGGAGGCAATATTACTGTTATAGGCTCAACCGCAAACATTGTTGCGCTGGGTGCTTTAGAACGGGAAGAGGGAGTAAAAGTAAATTTCGTAGAATGGTTTAAGATAGGATTAATAGTAGGGGTTATCTCAATGGCCATTGCATACCTTGCGGTGGTTTATTTTGTACGCTTATGAATAATATAAATTACCGTTCGCTCGATAAAGTAATTAAGGCTTACAAGGGGAAGCCGGGAGAGCTATTAAGCATTATGGAAGGGGCGCAGAAACTTTCTCCGCGCAATTTCTTATCCGAAGATACCCTTTCTTATATTGCCGATAAAATTAAAATCCCGCTTTCGCAAATTTTTAGCGTCGTTACGTTCTATACTTTTTTTAACTTAAAGCCTCAAGGTGAGCATTGCATAATTGTTTGCCGCGGCACGGCATGCCACACCCGCGGGTCAAAGAGCCTGCTGCGCTCAATAGCCCTTACGCTAGGGCTTAAAGAAGAGGATTTAAGAGAAAACGAGAAGGTATTTGTTACTACTTCTGACAATAAATTTACCGTTAAGACAGTGGCCTGTTTTGGCCAGTGCGCGCTTGCCCCGGTCGTTGATATTGACGGTAAGATTTATAGCCATATGACTGAAGCCAAGATCAGGCGTTTGATAAAGCAGGTTGCTAAGAAAAAGGCTTAATTAATGCGCATAAACAATTTAAACCAACTTAATCAGATTAAAGAAAAAGGCTTAAGTAAACTAATGCCAGTATCTCTAAGGATTGCCATAGGCATGGACACCTGCGGTATTGGAAACGGCGCGGATGACCTATATAAGGCATTTGGCGAGGTATTGCGTAAAAAAAAGCTATCCGCAAGGCTTGTGAAAACCGGGTGTTTTGGATTTTGTGCCCGGGAGCCGTTGGTTAATATCCGTTTACCGCATAAGCCTCTGGTCATGCTTGAAAGAGTCCAGCTGAAGGATGTTGAAAAGATTGTTGAGCGCATATCAAAAGGAAGTATTCCTATTGAGAAGGCTTTATGCAGAATAGAAGAATGGGACCATTTAACAGGAGAGATTTCTTACGGAAAGGGTTATGAGGATCTTCCATTATGGAATGAAATTCCGTTTTTTAAATGGCAGAAGAAGATTGTTTTGCGAAACTGCGGGATCATCAATCCGGAAGATATAGAGGAGTATATAGGGGTAGGAGGTTATTCGGCTTTATATAAAGCTTTGCATAATAAGACATGCCAGGATATTGTTGATGAAGTTAGCGCTTCGAAATTACGCGGCCGCGGAGGAGCGGGATTTCCCACGGGCATCAAGTGGGGGTTAATGACAAAAGCTAACTCTGGTGAAAAGTATATTATATGTAACGCCGATGAAGGAGACCCGGGTGCTTATATGAACCGCAATGAAATTGAGTCAGACCCGAATATGCTCCTCGAAGGCATGATTATAGGTGCTTATGCAATGGGTGCGCACAAAGGAGTTGTATATATCCGCGCTGAGTATCCTCTCGCGGTCGAAAGGTTAAAAAAGGCAATGGAGCAGGCCAAGGAATACGGAATTTTAGGGAAAAGAATATTAGGGTCTGATTTTGATTTTGACCTTGAGCTTGTTGAGGGTGCCGGGGCTTTTGTCTGCGGCGAGGAGACAGCACTTATACATTCAATTGAGGGTAAATCAGGCAGGCCGCGTCCGCGTCCTCCTTTCCCGGCGCAAAAGGGGCTTTGGGATAAACCTACAAATATTAATAACGTAGAAACATGGTGCAATATACCTGTTATTGTACATAAAGGAGCTAGTTTCTTTTTACAAACCGGGACTAAGACAAGCCCCGGGACAAAGGTATTTTCCCTTGTAGGCAAAATAAAGAATACCGGTTTGGTGGAGCTTCCTCTGGGTTCTACTCTTCAGACGATTGTTTATAATATAGGAGAAGGGACAGGCACCAAGCGCAGGGTAAAGGCGCTCCAAACAGGAGGCCCTTCGGGTGGTTGTATACCCGCGGAGCTTTTTAATACGCCGGTTGATTACGAATCATTGAATTCTTTAGGCGCAATTATGGGTTCAGGCGGTATGGTTGTGATGGATGACGATAACTGCATGGTGGATGTTGCGCGTTATTTTGTTGAGTTCACGAATTCCGAGTCTTGCGGAAAATGCACTCCCTGCCGGGAAGGGCTGCACCATATTTTACAGAATCTGAATTTAATTACAAAAGGAGAGGGCCGCCAGGGTTATATTGAAGAACTTAAATCTTTAGGTTCTTTTATTAAAGATAGCGCCTTATGCGGGCTTGGGCAGACAGGGCCTAATCCGGTATTAACTACCCTAAAGTATTTTCTTAATGAGTATGAATCGCATGTTAAGGATAAGCGTTGCGAGGCGGGGGTATGCGAGAGTTTATTTGTTTCTCCGTGTGAAAATAGCTGTCCTTTGCATATGAATATTTCAGGGTTTTTAGCTTTAACTAAGGCGAGAAAACTTAGAGAGGCTTTTGACCTATGTTTAAGAGATAACCCGTTGCCTGCGGCTACCGGCAGGATATGCCATTTTCACTGTAAATTAAGATGCAGGAGGGAGGATATCGATTCTCCGGTTTCTCAGGGGGAGGTGCACCGTTATATTGCTGATGCGGTTTATAAGGTTCGAGGAGAAGAGGGTGTCTACAAGAAAATTCTTAAGGAACGTTTTGCGCCTACAGGAAAAAGAATAGCTGTAATCGGGGCTGGCCCTGCAGGGTTAATGGCTGCTTATTACCTGGCAAGGTTAGGGCATACTGTTGTTGTTCATGAGAAAAATTCACAGGCAGGGGGAATATTGCGTTATGGCATACCGCAATACAGGCTTCCGCAGAACATACTCCAAAAGGAGATAGATTTTATTAAAAGGTGCGGGGTAAAGTTTGTGTTTAATGTTAATGTTGATTCGAAAAAACTACGCTTAATCGAAAAAAGCTCTGATTGTGTTTTTGTGGCAACCGGAGCGTATAAAGAGTTGCCTCTTAATATCCCGGGAGAGGCATTGAAGGGGGTGTTTTCCGGAGTAGATTTTCTTGAAGAAGTGGCAGTCGGTAAAAGACCAAAGGTAGGCAAAAATGTTCTTATTATCGGCGCAGGGAATGTTGCTATTGATGCGGCACGTAGCGCATGGAGACTGGGTTCTAAGGTCAGCATAGTTTACCGCAGAGAACGCGAAGATATGCCGGCAAACAGCGAAGAAATTGAGCAGGCCTGTCAGGAGGGGATAAATTTTATATTTATGGCAAGCCCTAAAGCGGTTATGGGGGATAGCAATGGTAATGTTAAGGCATTAGAAGTTATAAAAATGGCGCCTGGAGATTACGACGCATCCGGCAGAAGAAGGCCTATGGTTACTTCTGTTACTTATGAAATTACCTGCGATACGGTTATGACTGCCATAGGAGAGAGGGTGGACGCCGGTTTCCTAAGGGATTTTGGAGTAGAGCTTGATAAACACGGCGCAGTCATAGTGGATAGGGATACCTTAAGGACAAAGAGCCCTAAGATCTTTGCCGGAGGGGATATTGTTACCGGCCCTTCGACGGCTGTAGAGGCGATGAGCTGGGGTAGAAAGTTCGCTGAGAAAATAGATAATATCTTGATGAAGGATAGTTCGCGTTTCAAGAAATTATTCCCTTCTTTCAGATATAATATGAACGTGCCCCTTGCAATAGAAAAAGACGGCCGCCAGATTATGCCTAAGCTTGCGATAAAAAACCGTATAAATAATTTCAAGGAAGTAAATTTAGGGCTTACTCAGATACAGGTGCATACTGAGATTAAGCGCTGTTTGCGTTGCGATGTAAAGGAAGCATAGGAGATTTAAGAGGATAACAATGAATCAGAAACTTATCAGTGTTAAGATAAACGGGGAGTATTACGATGTCCCCGAGGGCGCCACTATATTAAAGGCGTGCAGGGATGTGGGGATAGAGATTCCTACGCTTTGTTACCTTGAAGGAATTAATGAAGAAGGCGCCTGTTCTATATGTTTAGTTGAAGTCAAAGGGGCTAAAACTCTTTTGCGTTCATGCGTCAGCAAGGTGAGCGAGCATATGGAAATTTGCACTAACTCAGAACGCGTACGGCGCGCGCGGCGTTTAAGCATAGAACTTTTATTAGCTAGTCATCCGGCTGACTGTTTGACGTGCGAACGCAACCAAAGCTGCCGTTTGCGCCTGCTGGCGTACGATATGGGGGTTAAGGATATTCGTTTTGAAAAGAAGAAATCATTTAGCAATAATAAGGATTTGACCAGTTCATCTTTAGTGAGGGACCCTGATAAGTGTATACTTTGCGAGAGGTGTGTTGCAGTTTGTTCTAAGGTTCAGACTGTAAATGCCATTAATTTATCAGGAAGAGGCAAGCAGACAAAAGTTTCAACTTTTTTTGATAAGGGCTTGGCAAATTCAACCTGTATAAATTGCGGGCAGTGCCTTTTGGTTTGTCCTACCGGAGCTATAGTGGAGAAAGATTCGATTGAGGATGTCTGGAAAGTGATAGGAGACCAGAAGAAGACTGTGGTGGTACAGACCGCTCCTGCTGTAAGGGTTGCTCTTGGCGAGGAATTTGACATGAAAGAGGGCAGCCTGGTTACAGGCAAAATGGTCGCGGCGCTTCGCAGGTTGGGTTTTTCAAAAGTTTTTGATACCCAGTTTACCGCTGACCTTACTATCATTGAAGAAGGGAATGAGCTTTTAAAGAGGCTAAAAACAAAGGGTAGACTTCCGATGATTACGTCTTGCTCTCCGGGCTGGATAAGATTTGCAGAATTATTCTACCCTAAGGCCCTGCCGCATATATCTACCTGTAAATCTCCGCAGCAGATGTTCGGGGCGGTAGTTAAAACCTATTATGCCGGTAAGTTAAATATTGATCCCCGGGATATCGTGGTTGTCTCTATTATGCCTTGCACTGCCAAGAAGCACGAGGCAAAGCGCCCTGAAATGACCAATGCTTTTAAGTATTGGAAGGAGAAGATGAAGCTGAAGGGTAGCGAACTTTTTCCTGATGTTGATTATGTTTTGACTACAAGAGAGGCAGCAAGAATGATAAAGGAGGCAGGGATCAATTTTAACCTGCTTAAAGAAGAAGATTTTGACGATCCTTTAGGGGTATCTACCGGAGCAGGGACTATATTTGGTGTTACCGGAGGGGTAATGGAAGCAGCGTTGCGTACTGTTTATGAAGTTGTAACCGGCAGCGATGTGCCGTTTGACAAGCTTAATATAATACCGGTAAGAGGGTTTTCTTATTTGCGAAGGGTTGAGATCCCTATAAAGAAGACAGTGGGCGAATGGAAATTCCTGGAGGGTGCTGTTTTGAAGCTGATGGTGGGACATACTATTGCCAGCGCGCGCAAAATCATGGAGATGTTAATTAATGGCGAGCTGAATGACTACCATTTTATCGAGATTATGACTTGCCCCGGAGGGTGCTTAGGGGGAGGGGGCCAACCGATTAATGATGATCCTGAAGCTGCTAAAGAAAAACGCAAAGAAGCGGTTTACAGGGAAGATGAGGGGATGCCGTTTAGAAAGTCTCATGATAGCCCCTCTGTTAAGGCAATATATAAAGAGTTCTTTACGGACGGGCCATGCGGTCATTTAAGCCATGAATTGCTGCATACGCATTATGCTGCGTTAGAAGGAAAAAATAAAAAAGTTTAAAAAAGGAGAAGATTATGAGCAGGTTAATTACAGCTTTATTTTTATCTTTTGCGCTACCCTTTTGTTTAGGGGCATGTGCGGCGTGTAAAGCTAAGATTGAAACCGTAGATGTGAATAAAGACGGTAAGGCGGATGTATTCTATCATCATGACGGAGAGAATATTCATAAGATACACGCGGATACAAACTATGACGGAAAGAATGATGTTACGGTTCATATTGAAGAGGGGAAGTTTAAAAAAGCGGAGATTGATACTGACCATGACGGGGTTGTCGATAAAAGATTTGATAACGCCGCCCAATTTAAGCAGTGGGTAAATGAAAATCGCCCTGATTTTAACGATTCCTTAGGCTGGGATGATTATTCGCGGAAGATCGATAAAGTTTTCTGGAAGCCGGGAGGCCGTAATTAATAAAATTAAGGTGTTTACTTATAGATGCCAGAGACCATTTTAATCGTAGAAGACGAGAAAGATATTGCTAAGATGATTGATTATAACCTTAAGAAGGAAGGCTATAAGACAATTATCGTAAATGACGGAGAAGATGCGCTTGATGCGGCAATCACAAAACATCCTAATCTTATTCTGCTTGATTTAATGCTTCCGGGCCTAAGCGGGCTTGATGTATGCAAAGAATTGAAGGCTGAAAGAAAGGCAGTTTCTATCCCCATAATTATGCTTACGGCTAAATCTCAGGAGTCGGATAAAGTCATTGGCCTTGAGTTGGGGGCCGATGATTATATAACAAAGCCTTTTAGCCCAAGAGAATTGGTTGCAAGGATTAAAGCTGTATTGCGCCGCGGGAAAGATAAAGAAAAGCCGCCCGAGGTTCTTAAGGTAGGAAATCTTATTATGGATTTATCTAAAATTCAAATTACAATTAAAGATAGGCCTGTTGAGCTTACATCAAAGGAATTTGAATTGCTAAAAACGCTTATTAATGCCAAAGGGAGGGTATTGTCACGTGATTTTCTTTTAGATAATATTTGGGGATTTGACCATGCCATAGAGATACAAACCCGTACTGTGGATGTGCATATTAGAACCTTGCGTAAGAAGTTAAAATCCGAAGCAAAGAGAATTCTTACAGTTAAAAATTACGGTTACAGGTTTGAAACCGAAGAGGGAGACTAACAAATGGTACATGAGATAATTTTTGGGGTTTTAGGAGGATTAGGCCTTTTTATTTACGGTATCCGTGAAATGAGCGAGGGCTTGCATAAGGTAAGCGGAGAAAAGATGCGTAAGGTTTTGCATTCTTTAACCGGAGGCCCAAAAAGAGGGGTTTTGGTAGGCGCAGGAATAACAAGCTTGGTACAGTCTTCTTCTGCAACTACGGTTATGGTTGTTGGTTTTGCGAATGCAGGCCTGATGACTCTTACTCAGTCTTTGGGGGTTATTTTCGGGGCCAATATCGGTACTACCATAACTGCGCAATTAATTGCTTTTAAGCTTACTGATTATGCTTTGCCGATTATCGGCATAGGAATGATTATGTCTCTTTTGTCAAAGCGAAGGCTCTATAAAAATATAGCAGAGTTTCTTATTGGTTTTGGAATATTATTTTTAGGCTTAAGCATTTTAACGCAAGTAATAAAACCATTGGGCGATTATCCTGTATTTAAAGATATCCTTGTCAGTTTTAGCAAGAATCCATTGCTTGGAGTTTTGGCAGGAGCTTTTGTTACTGCTATTCTGCAGAGCAGCTCTGTAACTACCGGTATGGTTTTAGGATTATCTATGGCCGGGCTTATTGATTTAAGATCAGCATTGCCTTTGATACTAGGCTGTAATATAGGAACTTGTGTTACTGCGCTTATCGCTTCTATAGGAGCAAGCATTGGGGCAAAAAGGGCTGCTGCGGCCCACATATTTTTTAATGTTACGGGCGTATTGATATTCCTGCCGTTTTTAGGGCCTTTTACGCAGTTTGTTTCTTTGACTTCTTCTGATGTTACGAGAGAGATTGCTAATGCCCATACTTTATTTAATGTTATAAATACGCTTATATTCATTCCTTTTATTCCTTTATTTGCTAAATTTCTTACTTTTATTATCAAGGGTAAAGAAGAGGAGGAGGTAGAGTATCTTCCTAAGTATCTTGAGAAGCATCTTTTAAGCACTCCGCCTATTGCTATTGATGCTGCCATAAAAGAAATTGTTCGTACATTAGGCCTGACAAAGAAGATGATTGGGATAGCTAGCAATAGTTTTATGAATAATGATTTGAGGTCTTTAGAAAAAATCACCCGTAGGGAGGAGGCGGTTGATTCTTTGAGGGAGGCTATCACCGATTATTTAGTCCAGTTAATGCAGCGTGAGCTTAACCAGGATGAATCTAAGAAAATTCCACCCTTAATACATGCGATAAATGACGTGGAAAGGATAGGCGACCATGCCGAGAACCTTCGTGATCTGGCGGAGCAAAAGATTGAAAATAGGCTCTCATTTACTCCTTTGGCGGTTGAGGAACTGCAGAGGATGTTTGACGAAATCGACAAAATGATCAATTGTTCTATAAAAGCTTTGCAGCAGAATGATGCTAATGAGGCAAAGTTTGTAATGGAGGAAGAGTGCCAGATTAATTGTATGCGCGATAGATTAAGAAGCAACCATACTAAGCGCCTGGAGGAGGGTAAGTGCAATGTCCTTTCAGGGGTAGTTTTTCTGGATATTATAAGCAATCTTGAGAAGATAGGCGATCATCTTAATAATGTTGCCCAGGCAGTTACCGAGAGCTTGCAGTGGAATAGAGACTAAAGTAATTTATGGCAAAATTAAGTTTTAGAATAAAACTTATCTCTTCATATTTTCTGCTTGTATTAATATCTTTAGGGTTTATCTTCTTTTTTCTGGATAGAAGCCTTAAGCAAAGAACCTTCCGTGAAATCAGCCAATCCTTAACCAATCAGGTTTTAATTTTAGAGAGCAGGATCTCTTCTATACCTAAACCTCTTAATAAACCTGATTATTTAGATAGCTTAAGCAAGGAGCTCGCAGGTAAAATAGGCGCGCGTATTACTGTAATCGGAATTGACGGGAAAGTTCTGGCTGATTCTGATGTTGTTCGGGAAGCCTTGCCTAGCCTTGAAAACCATCTTTATAAAAGGCCGGAGGTATCCGAAGCTTTAGACGGAAGGATAGGGCAGGATGTCAGGTATTCTACTACTTTGCGCATAGATATGCTTTATTTAGCTTTACCTTTAAAAGAAGACGGGTCAATTACAGGCATTATAAGAATGGCTTTGCCTTTAACCGGAGTTCAGGAGATTCATCTTGCTGCAAGGAAGATTATCCTTACCGGCCTGTTAATTTCCCTTTTGCTTGCTTGCGTTATGGTCTTTCTCATTACTAAAGGCTTAATAAGGCCTGTCAACCGTATTATTGCTGCTTCTTTAAATTTTTCAAAAGGGGATTTTTCTCACAGGATACTACAGGATTTTAATGATGAAATAGGGGAGCTTGCCGGGGTCCTTAATAAAATGGCCCAGGATATTGAAGATAAGATCCGGGAGATCTCTACAAAAGGCCAGCATCTGGAAGCCATTTTTAACAGCATGATAGAAGGAGTTATAGTTATTGATAAAACAGGGTTAGTAGTATCGATTAATCATGCTGTTGAGGAGATTTTTGATATCACCAGAGGCCAGACAGAAGGAAAGCCTTTTTTGGAAGCTGTCCGGAATAATGAAATCTTCGAGATCATCCAGAATATACTAAAAAAAGGGAGATTCTTTTCAAAAGAGATAACCCTTAATTTCCCTGTTCAGCGCGTATTCGAGATAAATGCTACCCCTATTTTTAAGGATGCTGCTGTTAATGGAGCTTTGGTAGTTATACACGACATAACTGAAATAAGGAGGCTTGAAACTATCAGGCGTGATTTTGTTGCCAATGTTTCTCATGAATTAAAAACACCTTTGACTTCAATTAAGGGTTTTATCGAAACTCTGCTGGAAGGCGCATTGGAGGATAAGGAAAATAACCGTAATTTCTTAAAGATAATTCAAACCCATGCAGATAGGCTTGATACGCTTGTAAATGACTTGCTATCTTTATCTCATCTGGAATCAGAAGGGATTGAGATTAGAAAAACCGATTTTGATTTAGATAGCCAGGTTAAAGATGTTCTAAAGGGGTTTAAATCTCAGCTTAAGACTAAAAATATTGAAATTATAGATGAATTGCCTCCAGGGTTTAGTATTAATGCTGATAAAGATAGGATCCATCAGGTGTTAATCAACTTGATTGATAATGCGATTAAGTTTAATAAGGAGCATGGTTTTATAAAAATTTACAGTGAGTTAGCAGATAAAAACTTGAAGGTTGTAGTTGAGGATTCAGGAATAGGCATCCCGCAAAGAGATATTCCGCGCATATTTGAACGTTTTTACCGGGTTGATAAGGCGCGTTCGCGCGAACTCGGTGGAACAGGCTTAGGTTTATCTATAGTAAGGCATATCATTGAGCTGCATAATGGAGCTGTTGGTGTAGAAAGTACCGAAGGCCTAGGCTCCAAATTCTGGTTTACTCTTTCCAAGCTTTCCAAGTAGGGACGGTTCTCAAAATAATCTAAAAGTGTCCCCTAAAAGGGACACTTTTGCTTTGACTTGAGAACCGTCCCTACTATTATTTTACCTGGATTTTACTTACCTTTGAAGCGGATTTAACCTGCCTGTTTTATACTTTCCTTGCGATGAAAAGAATATACAAAATACTAAGTTCATTATACGAGGCCCTTAAGAAAGCCTTGAGGGAGGAGATTTTTATAATGAATAGTTTTTACAATCAGTATACCTAATTTTTTTAGGAGGAGGGGAGATATGGAAAGCTTAAGGGTACTTGTAGTTGAAGATGATAAAGATATAAACGGCCTTATCGTGTACAATCTGCGCAAAAACGGATATTTAGTTGAGCAGGTGTTTGATGGAGATGA
>CAZAPC010000016.1:0-14080 GCA_964486875.1 uncultured Planctomycetales bacterium | reverse complement strand
TGATAGCCCGTAAGCCGCTGGCAGATATTATTATTAATAAACTCGCAGGTTACGATTAAGGTCCTGGGTTATCGGAGAGGTTATAAAGGGAAAGAAATCGGTCCAAATAGCATAGCTTGCTTACGGCAGGCAGGGAGGTAATTATGGGTTTTTTAGGTTTTTTTATCGTAGCTTCAGTTATTATCTTTTTTATGGGCATCAGGATTGTGCGGCCTACGCACAGAGGCCTGATTGAGAGGTTAGGGAAATATAACCGTTTTGCCGAAGCAGGGTTCCATTGGATTATCCCGATTATCGAGAATTTGTATCAAGTAAATGTAACCGAGCAAATGGTTGACGCCGAGCCGCAGGAAATTATTACTAACGATAATTTGAACGCTAGGGTTGATGCGCAGGTCTATTTTAAGGTTAAGTCGGATGAGGGAAGCGTTAAAAGTTCGCAATACAATGTTAATAATTACCAATGGCAAATTGTAAATTTAGCGCGCACAACCTTAAGGAATATAATCGGAACGCTTACTTTAAAATCGGCAAACAGCGAAAGGGGTAAGATTAACGCTGAGTTACATAAGACTTTGTGCGATGAGACTATAAGCTGGGGTTTAGAAATCGTCAGGACCGAGCTAAAGGAGATTGATCCGCCTAAGGATGTCCAGGAGACAATGAATAAAGTCGTAAAGGCTGAGAACGAAAAGATTTCCGCGATAGATTATGCAACTGCGACTGAAACTGCTGCTGATGGCCAGAAGAGGGCAGAGATTAAAAAGGCCGAAGGTATAAAGCAGGCGAGGATCCTAGAGGCTGAAGGAGAGGCTGAAGCGATAAAGCTGGTTAACGAAGCTGCAGAAAAGTATTTTATCGGTAATGCCCAGGTTTTAAGGAAGCTTGAAGCAGTCGAGAAGGCTTTGGTAAATAACGCCAAAATCGTTATTCCGGCTAATACGGAATTAGTGAATGTAATCGGAGAGATGGCCGGATTCTTGCCGATAAAGAGCAAGGAAGATAAAACAGCGAGATAATCTTACTGGGATTATACCCTAAGCTTAGTTATGAGAATATTAGTTATCGGTTCTGGTGGCAGGGAGCACGCGGTATGCTGGAAGATTGCGCAGTCTCCTTTGGTAGATAAGATATTTTGTGCTCCAGGCAATGGGGGGATCGCGCAGGTCGCCGAGTGTATAGATATAAAAGCCGAAGATATTGAAGGGCTACTTGAGTTTTCCAGGAGGCAACATATTGACCTTACGGTGGTTGGCCCCGAAGTGCCGCTTTCTTTAGGGATAGTTGATGAATTCTTAAAACATAAGCTGAAAATATTCGGCCCATCTAAAATAGCTGCTAAGATGGAGTCAAGCAAGGTTTTTTCGAAAGAGCTGATGGCCAAGTATAACGTGCCTACTGCAACTTTCAGGGTATTTGATAATCCTGAAGAAGCAAAAGAATATATCGGTAAGATCGGTATCCCTTGCGTAGTTAAGGCCGATGGCCTGGCAGCCGGAAAAGGCGTGGTTGTCGCGAAAACTATCGACGAGGCAAAGAAAGCTGTTTCTTCAATTATGGAGGATAGAGTATTCGGTGATGCCGGAAACAAGGTAATTATCGAGGAGTGCCTGGAAGGCGAGGAAGCGTCGATTCTTGTAATTACAGATTCAAAAGAAGCGGTTGTGCTAGCTTCTGCCCAGGATCATAAAAGAGCCTTTGATAATGATTTAGGGCCGAATACAGGGGGAATGGGAGTTTACTCTCCTGCTTTAGTTGTAACTCCTGCGCTGCTCAGGAAGATTATGAATGAAGTAATTTATCCTACAATAGCAGGCTTGAATAAAGAGAATGTTGAATATCGCGGAGTTTTGTATGCCGGGATTATGATTACAAAGGGCGGGCCTAAGGCATTGGAATTTAATGTCCGTTTCGGTGACCCTGAAACGCAGGCTATTCTGCCGAGGTTAAAATCAGATTTAGCTGAAATAATGCTGGCTGCATCGGAAGGTGACCTTGCAAGAGTAAAAAAATTAGAGTGGGATAACCGAGCGTGTGCATGCGTTGTCCTGGCATCCAAGGGTTATCCCGGGGATTATGAAAAGGGCAAGGAAATATTCGGTCTTGATGAAGCGGTAAGAATGAAAGATATTGTAGTTTTTCACGCAGGCACGAAGATCGAGCTTATAAATGATGTCGGCCAGAAGCAGGAAGTTGGATATCTAACTTGCGGAGGCAGGGTTTTAGGTGTTTGCGGCCTAGGTAGCAATATAAAGGATGCCGTAGGAAATGCTTACCTGGCAGTAGAAAAAATAAGCTTTGAGGGTATGCACTACCGTAGAGACATAGGTTCCAGAGCATTTCAACTTAAGGCAGGTTCTTAATTTGAACGGGGAGGAATTATGGGTAAGATAAGTATTATAATGGGAAGCCAGTCAGATTTGGATACTGTAAATGAAACAATAAATGTTTTAAAGAAGTTTAAGGTTTCTTTTGAAGCAAAAATATTATCCGCGCACAGGACGCCTAAGGAGTTGGCAGAATATGTTGAAGGAGCGGCTAAAAGAGGGGTAAAGGTTTTTATCGCTGCAGCAGGGATGTCCGCAGCTTTACCGGGAGTTGTCGCTGCCCATACTACGTTGCCGGTTATCGGGATTCCGATTGAAAGCGGAAATCTTAAGGGCTTGGATGCCCTTTTGTCTATTGCGCAAATGCCTCCCGGTATTCCTGTAGGTTGTATGAGTATAGGTAAGGCAGGAGCAAAAAATGCTGCTATCTTTGCGGTAACTATAGCCGCGGTTAATGACAAACAACTTGCAAACAAACTGAGCCATTACAGGGTTGATATGCGCCGTAAAATAACTAAATGCAGGGTTAAGTTATGAGTGAAACAAAGGTAGTCAGAGTCGATCCCAGGCAGATTAAAGAGGAATATATCCATGAGGCCGCGCATATATTAAAATCAGGAGGGTTGGTAGTTATTCCTACCGAAACTGTATACGGCATAGCTGCAAACGCGTTTAACCAGCAAGCTGTGGAAAGGCTTTATGATATTAAAAAAAGGCCTAAGAATAAACCGTTTTCAATACATATCGCAAAAAAGGATAAGGTTGAGGACTTTGCCAGGGCTGTTCCGGTTAACGCGTATAAACTTATAGATAAATTTTGGCCGGGCCCTTTGACATTAATACTTAAATCAATAAAAGGCCCTACTGTCGGCTTGCGTATGCCTGATAATGAAATTGCTTTAAAAGTTATTTCTCAGGCCCATGATCCGGTGGTTTTGCCATCGGCTAATATTTCCGGTAATCCTCCCCCTTCAAATTTTGAGCAGGCGATAAAAGACCTAGATGGCCTGGTAGATTTTGCAATTGATGCCGGAGAGACTAAATTCGGGCTTGAGTCTTCAATCGTAGATTTTAGTAAAGATAAGATGGATTTTTTAAGGATAGGGGTGATAAAAAAAGAAGAGATTGAGCTTGTTGTTGCTAAAAAGCATGTGCTTTTTGTCTGCACCGGGAATTCCTGCCGTTCGGTTATGGCCGAGGCGTTGCTTAAGAAAATGCTGAAAGACAAAAATCGAGAGGATGTGGAGGTTTCTTCCGCGGGCATAATGATGTTGTCAGGTATCTTTGTATCTTCCGGTACAAAAGAAGTTCTTGGAAAAGAGGGGATAGACGTATCCGGACATCTATCGCAAAAGATTACCAGGGAGATGGTTAGAAAATCCGATCTGATTCTGGTTATGGAGAGGGTTCATGAGGATGCTGTGTTACGCCTTGCGCCCGAGGTCAAAAATAGGGTGTTTTTATTAAAGGAATTTGCTAGAATAAATGATGCGCATCTCGATATTTCTGATCCTATCGGCAAGTCTTTGGATTTTTACAGGAGAACACTTGCCTCTATTAAAGAGGCCGTAGAAAGGGTAAGTAATACAATATGAAAGAGATACTTATTGCTTCAGACCACGGAGGTTTTAGATTAAAGGAGAAGATAAAGGCCTCTCTTAAGAATAAAGGATTAAAGGTTAAGGATTTAGGGCCTTACAATGACAAAAGGTGCGATTATCCAAGGTATGCCGCTCTTCTGGCAAGAGAAATATCCAGAGGTACATTCAAAAGAGGGATTCTCATATGCAAAAGCGGCATAGGCAATTCGATTGTCGCCAACAGGTTTCCTGCGGTTCGCGCTGCTTTATGCCATAACGTAAAAACCGCCAGGCTTTCCAGGGAACATAATGATAGCAATATACTTGCGCTTGGCTCTATGTTTGTTAATCCGCTTCTTGCTGATAAGATGGTTTCTGTATGGCTAAAAACGGAGTTTCAGGGAGGAAGGCATCAGAAAAGACTAAATCAAATTAAGAGTATTGAAAGAAAAATAAAGGAGAAATAAAAGTGAAAGACCTTAAGGTTGTTGACCCCGAAGTTTTTTCTGCTATTGGCAGGGAACTGAAAAGGCAGGAGGATAATTTAGAGCTTATTGCCTCAGAAAATTTTACTTCTATAGCAGTGCTTAAGGCGCAGGGGTCAGTTTTAACAAATAAATATGCGGAAGGCTATCCTTCTCGGCGCTGGTATGGCGGATGCGAGCACGTTGATGTAGTTGAAAACCTGGCAATCGAAAGAGTAAAAAAGATATTTAAAGCAGAATATGCCAATGTTCAGCCGCATTCAGGTTCACAGGCCAATATGGCTGTTTATTTTGCGCTCCTTTCTCCGGGGGATACTGTTCTGGCAATGGATTTAGCTGCCGGAGGGCATCTGACCCACGGACATGCGCTGAACTTCTCCGGGATGTTTTACAAAATAGTAGGTTATGGAGTAGACCCTAAGACTGAAATGCTTGACTATAATCTTATTTTGGATTTAGCTATTAAGCATAAGCCTAAGATGATTTTGGCAGGCGCCTCTGCTTATCCGAGAGTAATCGATTTTAAGGCTTTTAGGGAGATTGCTGATAAAGTAGGCGCGTATCTATTCGTAGATATGGCACATATTGCAGGGTTAGTCGCTGCAGGGTTGCATCCATCTCCGGTGCCTTATGCGGATTTTGTAACCTCTACCACGCATAAAACCTTGCGCGGTCCAAGAGGGGGTTTTATATTGTGCAAAAATGAATTTGCAAAGAAAATCGATTCGCGTATATTCCCCGGCATACAAGGTGGGCCTCTGATGCACATTATCGCAGCTAAGGCTGTGGCATTTAAGGAGGCGATGAGCCCCAAGTTTGCTTCTTATCAGAAACAGATTATTAAAAACGCAAAAGAGTTGGCTAGCGAACTCTCAAAGAAAAACTTTCGTATAGTTTCAGGAGGGACTGATACGCATTTAATGCTCGTGGATTTAACGGCTAAGGGCATTACTGGTAAAGAGGCATCAGCCCTTCTGGGGGAGGTAAACATTACGGTAAATAAAAATCTTATTCCTTTTGATAAGCAGCCTGCGGGGGTGACCAGCGGTATAAGAGTAGGTACTCCTGCGGTAACTACGCGCGGCTTTAAAGAACCCCAGATGAGAAGAATAGCTCAATTTATCAATGACGCTATAGCATTTAAAGATAGCGCGGTTAAGCTGCCCGGAATAAAAAAAGAAGTATTGGCATTAGCCGGTAAGTTTCCTTTATATAAAAAGGTTATAAAATGGTAAAAAAAGATAAGAGGATTGCAGCTCGGCCGAGTTGGGATGAATACTTTTTGGAAGTAGCAAAACTTGTTGCTAAAAGATCAACCTGTTTAAGGCGCAGCGTGGGAGCAGTTCTCGTGAAAGACAAGAGAATACTTGCAACCGGATACAACGGCGCGCCAAGAGGACTTAAGCACTGCGCAGAGATAGGTTGTATGCGTCAGAAGCTAAAGATTCCCTCCGGAGAGCGTCATGAATTATGCCGGGCGCTTCATGCGGAGCAAAACGCTTTGATTCAGGCCTCTCTATACGGGATAAGCGTTAAGGGAAGCTCGCTTTATGCTACAAACCAGCCCTGTGTTATTTGCGCTAAGATGTTGATTAATGCCGGGATTAAAGAGATTGTGATTGCTGGCGGCTATCCGGATAAGATGGCAATGGAGTTTCTAAAGGAGGCCAAGATAAAAATAAGAAAGATATGAGATGCCCCTACTGCAGCTATAAAGAAGATAAGGTTGTTGACTCCAGGAGTACGGCAGAGGAATCTGCTGTCCGCAGAAGGCGTGAGTGCTTAAAGTGCGGCAAACGTTTTACTACCTATGAATACATAGAAGAAGTTTCGCTTATGGTAATCAAAAAAGACGGTAGGAGAGAGCCGTTTGACCGTAAAAAAGTTTTAGCCGGCATAATCCGCGCCTGCGAAAAACGGCCTATAAGTATTGAAAAAATGGAAGAGATAGTGCTGCAGGTTGAGCGCGCGATTCAGAAGAAATCTGACCGTGAGGTATCCGGTAGCCGCATCGGAGAGCTGGTTATGGAGAAGCTTAAGAACCTTGATGATGTTGCCTATGTACGCTTTGCCTCGGTATACCGCCAGTTTAAGGACGTGGGGCAGTTTATGGTGGAGTTGAAGGATATTTTAGGTAAGGATAAAAAGAAAAAGTGATTTCTTTACGGGCCCTACCGATGACTGTTTCTCGCTCGAGTGACCTCGCTGGAAATCAGTTCTCGCCACCCGTAAAGGCCGTACTCTTATTCTTACCTAAATTTTAGGAGAGCCAGGTATGGTGGAGATGGAGTTAAGTAAAATTGTTATTGATGAAAAAAGGCATGACCAGCTTATTGTTTTAAAAGAGAAGAACGGAGAGAGGGCAATTCCTATTGTAATCGGGCTGGCAGAGGCATCAGCGATAAAACTTAAAATAAGCGGTTTTGAGCCTCAGCGCCCTTTAACCCATGACCTTTTGCACTCAACCATAAAATACCTCGAGGCCAACATCGAGAAAATAATTATCGATAAGCTGGAAGAGAATACTTTCCATGCAAAAATAGTCTTAAGGACTTCCTCCGGGGCTGAAAAGTTTATTGATGCCCGCCCATCTGATAGCATAGCCTTGGCAGTAAGGGCCCATGCGCCTATCTTCGTAGAGGATGAGATTATAAGGCAGTCAGAAATATTTAATAAATAGATATTCCCAACCCGTTATTAATATACGATGAAATCAAATCTTAGTTTTCCGGCAGAAGATAAGAAATTATTGAAGGATATCTATAGTTTTTCCGAAAGCAGAGGTTTAAAGCTTTATCTGGTCGGGGGGGTTTTGCGTGACCGGATACTAGGAAGGCAAAGAGAAAACCCGGATTTTGATTTTGCTATTAAGAAGAATGCAATTAGATTCGGCAGGGCCCTGGCAAGGGAATTAAAATACGGATTTGTAGTCTTGGATAAGAAGCATGGATCCTGCCGTCTGGTAAAAAAATATAAAAGCAAGACCTATACCTTTGATTTTACGGATTTCCGCGGAAAGGATTTATTAAATGACCTTAAGCACCGTGACTTTACAATTAATGCTATCGCTTTAAGATTGGAGGATGGGTTAAATAGCAGTGATTTTAGCAAGGCTTTAATTGACTTTTACGGCGGGAAAGATGATATCAGAAAAAAGTTAATCCGTGAGGTAAATAAGAATTCATTTTCCGAGGACCCCTTAAGGGTTTTACGTGCTTTTAGTTTTTCCTGCGCCCTAGGGTTTAATATTGAAAATAATACTTTAAGATTAGCCGGCCTAAGCAAGAATAAGCTTACTTTAGTTTCATCGGAGCGTATCCGCGAAGAGCTATTCAAGGTATTTGCTACCGGTAAGTCGTACGATTGTTTATGCGCCTTGGATAAATTAAAGGCGCTTGAGATTATTTTCCCTGAGATAAAAAAGATGCGAAAGATCGGCCAGGGCCCTTATCACCATCTTGACGTCTGGCAGCATACATTGGAAACAGTCAGGCAGCTTGAGATTATTTTTGATAGCCTTAATAATGAAGATATCATTACATACCTCGATAAAGTTATTTCTTCTGACAGAAAACGCAGGGCTATTTTAAAGTTTGGGGCTTTCTTGCATGATTTTGGGAAGCCTAGAACATTGCGCCGGCAAAAAGGGAGAACTACATTTCATGGCCATGAGCGTGTTGGTTTAATGATCGCCGAAGATATAGCTAAGAGGCTTAAGCTTTCTAATGATGAAATATATTCTTTACGCAAGATAGTATTGTGGCATCTTCGCCCAGGATATCTTGCCGATAGCAAAAATCCTACGCCAAGGGCTAAATTCCGCTATTTCCGGGACACAGGAAGTGAAGCCTTGAGTACGCTTTTATTGTCTCTGGCTGACCAGCGTTCGACAAAAGGGCCGCTTACTACCCTTAAGTCGCGTAAACAGCATGAGAGAGTTGTCGCCAGCCTTATAAAAGAGTACCTTAAGAAGGATAAAGAGGTTAAGCCAAAGCGCCTGCTTAATGGCAACGAAGTGATGAAGGCATTTAAATTGACTCCTTCTCCTTTGGTTGGCAAGATTCTGTCTTTGGTAGAAGAGCTCCAGGGTATCGGAAAGGTTAAGGATAAAAAAGAGGCGCTTAAGGCGGCAGCCAAGCTTATTAAGAATAAATGAAGAAGATAATAATTATTGCCCTGATTTGTTTTATATTAATTTCTGCTGCAGGACTAACATATTTAAATAACGTATTTCTTCCTAAGACTGCTAAAGATTTGATTGTAAAATCAATAGAAAAGACAACCAAGAAGAAAGCCACTATCAGCTCTGTGAGGATAAATATATTTAAAGGTTTTGTTTTAAAAGACCTCATTATATACGACAACGAAGAGCAAGTTATAAATGTAAAAGAGGCTTCATGCATATTCTGGTTCTGGGTCCTCATACAGAAGAAAATAGTAATACCAAGCATAAATTTTAATTCTGCTTTAATTTTCCTTGAGAGGCGTAAAGATGAAAGCTTTAATTTAACGGAATTGTTTATTCCTAAAAAAACCGTTATTCTCCCTCCTAAAGCTGCGCAGGATCTAAAAACCCCCAGCGACAGAGAGAAGCCTTCTGCGGGGTTTATTATTGAAGTTTACAGAATTAATATAGTTGATTCCTTAATTAAATTCAGAGATCAGTCTTTAAGCGAAAGCCTTTCCTTGGACTTAAACAATGTTGACCTAAGTGTCTACTTATCGCTTCCCGGGTCATTAAAGTTTAAGGGTTCTGCCCAGTCCCCAGGAAATCTGAGGCCGAATATATATTTAAATGGCGAACTTAAGTTACCCCATAACGAGCTAAAAGCAAATTTTATACTCAAGAACATTAAGCCTGAATTATTACGGCCATACTATTCCTCTTTCGGGATATCGGTAGAAGAAGGGGCGATAGATACGGTTATTGCATTAGCCTTAAAGGACAGCCAGCTGGATTTACAATGTAATATAAAGGCCAGCGGAGTGGGATTAAAAAAAGACGCGCTTTCGTGTTTATTTAATTCTAATGTTAGTGTTGATATAAGGTATGCCTTATCAGAGGGCACAGTTAAGTACCGAGGTAAGTCTTATCTTACCGATACGGCAATTTCCGGAGTGGATTATGTCGATAAGGTCTATATTAATAAGGCTACATTTGACTTCAGTGATACAGAGGCAAGCTCAAATGATATTTCGGCCAAAATATTTGATATGCCGGTAAGCGCAAAAGTGAGGCTAAGCAATTTTAATGATCTTAAGATGAGCTTGGATTTGTTCTCTGATTTTGACTTAGCGAATGCGCAAAATTTATTAAAAAGCAGATTTAATTTTTCCCTTCCGTGCCAGGCGAATGGCAACGCAGGCATTTCTTTAAGCCTATTCTTAGAAAACTTAAGCAATAAGCAGATTAAATTGGCCGGTTTTATGGATATTATCAACGCATCATTAAGGCTGGATAAGGCCGATAGTTTAATGCAGGAAATCAGCGGTAGGCTGGAATTTACACTAGATCAGCTTAATGCAAAAGCCGTATTCTTCAGGTACCAGGATGTCCCTTACCGGCTTTCTATATCAGTAAAGAATTTCCAATTACCGGCAATCTCCTTGGAAGTTTCTTCGGATGAGCTTCTACTGAGGGGGGATTTGAATATAAACAAATCAAGGGTCCTTATAAAAAGCCTTTCGGGTAAATACCTGAATTCAGAATTTCAAGCCAGCGGAAGTTTTGACGCCGAGAATTTTAATGCTGATTTATCAGGTGCTCTTGCTGTTGCGTTGGAAGATTTAAGTAAGCCATTAGTTAAATTTAAAGAGGAGTTACAGCGGGCCAGTCCTAAGGGCAAGGTTGACTTTAAGTTCACCCTAAATGGAGACGTCAGGGATATAAAGAGCTGCTCTTTTGACCTTGGGTTTTTAAGCCCCAGGATTAGCCTTTACGGGTTTGCCGGCGGAAATATTTCCGGTTACTACAAGCAGGTATATGGCATAGCAGATATTCCATCTTTGAGTTTTGATTTTTACGGAGGGAAAGTTAATATATCTGCCCGGGGAAACTTAAAATCGGATAATTTGCCTTATTCAGTTAATCTGTCGCTGCAGGGGGTAAAAATCGAAGAGCTTAAAATGGATACAGCGGCTAAGGCTAAGGATATTTCCGGTATTGTTAATGGAGCTGTTAAATTAAACGGATTCTCCAATGATTTATCTAAGCTTTTCGGCGCAGGAAATCTGGAAATTGCTAAAGGAAAATTATGGGAATTGGATCTTTTTAAAGGCATGGGCAAGTTATTATTTGCCAGGGATTTTGCAAATATAGTCTTTTACGAGGGCTCATGCAACTTTTCCCTTCAGGATAAATATATTTTTACAGACAGTTTAGTTCTTAAAAGCAATATGGTTTATTTATCCGGCAGGGCAAAGATTGGTTTTGACAATTCTATAGACGCGGCGCTTACTATTGATATTATTGATGAGCTCGTTCCTTTAAGCGGAACGCTTAAAGATATTACTACTACTGTTATTGGCAAGTCCGGTAAGTTTGCAACTATCAACATAACCGGGACGCTCAAAGAGCCAAAATATAAATTTAAACCGGTCGTAGAGAATATTATTAGAGGAATAGCTGATACCTTAAAGAAGGCAATCGGCAGAAAACAGTCCGTAGAATAATTAAAGATGGGAAGAATAAACAGTGCCTATTCTATAGTCTTAATCTTTTTTTTGTGCGTAACCCATTTCAGTTATGCAGTTGAGCCTAAAGAAAAGGGCGATAAACAGAATATTCCGCTCTATCGTCAAAGGCTGGGGGAACTTATCACTTATGAAAAGCCCGAAGAGGGATTCTTCCACGAATTGGATAGTTATGTAAAGTATATTCCTTCTAGAGGGGATAAGGCATCGTCAGGAAGTGTTTCAATCGTTCAGGCAGCAACTGAATATAGTTACGATATGAAAATAGGCGGCAGGCTCCCGGTGCAGTTAGGGGTCGCAACCAAATATACGGGAATAGATAATACAACAAAGGTAAAACTTCCTTCAAATCTTACATTTGCCATATTCGGAGCAGAGATTACTTTGCCATTTTTTAATTTCGATAACAATTATTTTCGCATAAATCTCGAGCCTTCTTTATTCGGCTCAAGGTGGAATTTTCGCAGCTCAAGTTTTCGTTTTTTACAACAGTATTTTATTATTTCCCAGCCTAACGAATACTTCACTTTGCTTTTGGGTGTTGCGGTATTTCCTGACTTTGAAGATGAAGTCTGGCCTATTCTTGGCTTTATCTGGCAGCCGAACGATAAACTTAAATTCAACATTATCCCTAAAAATCCCAACATAACCTATTCTTTTAACGAAAAGCTGGATATTTTTCTTGAATGGGATATGTCTTTTGGAGAATATGAAGTGGATAGGGATAATGCGAAAAACGTAGTATTGCAGTACAATGAGACAACAGCAGGTTTAGGCCTCCAGTATAATATAAACAAAAATATGCAGTTTTTATTCTCTGCCGGCGGGGTTTTCGACCGATACCTAAAATACCGCGATGATTCAGGCAAGGTAAGCATAAAGAATGGAGCTTATTTAAATTGCCAGTTTCAGATAAAAATATAAAAGTGCTCAAAGCCTTCTTCTTGATCAAAAGGCAGGCGGGTAAGTTTAAAGTCCCCTCGGTTACCCTGTTCTCATTATCAAATAACCCTTACAAGGTATTAATATCCTGCATTTTATCTTTGCGCACAAAGGATAAGACTACAATTGAAGCCTCAAATAGGCTATTTAAGGTTGCAGTTACCCCTAAGGATATGGTAGGATTATCAGTAAGGGATATCGAGAAGATAATATACCCTGTTGGATTTTACCGTAATAAATCAAAGGTTATTTCAGTTTTAAGCTTAAAGATTATCAATGATTTTAAAGGGCAGGTCCCCGGCAATATAGATGATTTGTTAAGCCTAAGAGGCGTAGGCAGAAAAACTGCAAATCTTGTATTGGGTTTAGGGTTTAAGATTCCTGCTATATGCGTAGATACGCATGTGCACAGGATATCTAACCGTTTAGGATGGATTAAGACAAATTCTCCTGAAGAAACAGAGAAAGAACTTGGTAAGATTTTTCCGAAAAGGATGTGGATAGGTTTAAATACTACTTTAGTTGCTTTTGGCCAGAATTTGTGCGTGCCGGTTTCTCCGTTTTGCCGTATTTGCTCTGTGGGTAAGTTCTGCCGGAAAACAGGAGTAATGAAAACGCGTTAAGGAGAAGGAGCCTTATGAAAAATATAAAGATTTTGTTAAAAGAAAAAGATATGCCTCGGAAGTGGTATAACCTTGCAGCTGATCTTCCGGGGCCGATAGAGCCTCCGCTTGGGCCTGAGGGGAAACCGGTAAGCCCGGCTATGTTAGCCAGGGTGTTTCCAATGAATTTGATTGAACAGGAAATATCCCGTAAACGTTGGATTGATATCCCTGAAGAAGTCCTTAAAATATTGTTGCGTTGGCGCCCAGCCCCTCTTCGCCGCGCAGTATATTTAGAAGAATATTTGAAAACCCCTGCCAGGATTTATTATAAAGATGAATCCTTAAGTCCTGCAGGTTCGCATAAGCCTAATACTGCGGTAGTCCAGGCCTGGTATAATAAGCAGTTCGGAATAAAGAAACTGACTACCGAGACAGGGGCAGGGCAATGGGGGAGTGCGCTCGCTTTTGCTTGCAATATAATTGGTTTAGAGTGCAAGGTCTATATGGTGCGTATAAGTTTTGACCAGAAGCCGTTACGTAAGCTTTTGATGCAGGCTTGGGGAGCAAAATGCATTGCCAGCCCCAGCAATACAACTAATGCGGGCAGGGCAATATTAAAGATGATGCCAGATACCCCGGGTAGCTTGGGTATTGCGATAAGCGAGGCTGTTGAAGAGGCAGTCTCTGATAAGAGTGGTAAGGCCCGGTATTCATTGGGCAGCGTGCTAAATCATGTTTTATTGCATCAGACAATAATGGGATTAGAGGCTAAGAAGCAATTAAATCTGGCTGGAGAGAAAAGGCCGGATATAGTCATAGGCTGCGTTGGCGGAGGGAGCAATTTCGCAGGATTAGCTTTTCCTTTTATCTATGATAAAATACACGGAGAGAAAATTGAGGTTATACCAGTTGAGCCTACTGCCTGTCCGACTTTAACGCGTGGGCCTTTTGCTTATGATTTTGGAGATACTGCAGGGATGACCCCGCTTCTGCCTATGTTTACCTTAGGGCATAATTTTATTCCTGAACCTATACATGCAGGGGGTTTACGCTATCATGGCATGGCTCCTTTAGTAAGCCATGCGGCTATGGATGGATTGCTAAACCCGCGGGCTTATGATCAGGTAAAATGTTATAACTCTGCTTTTATCTGGGCAAAGACAGAAGGCACAATACCCGCGCCTGAGACTTCCCATGCGATTGCCTGCGTAATCGATGAGGCGTTAAAAGCTAAAAAAGAGGGGAAGGGAAAGACTATACTTTTTTGTTACAGCGGGCATGGGTTGATGGATTTAATGGGATATGAGAAATTCTTAAGCGGTAAATTATCTGAATATCATCTGCCTGAAAGCGACTTAAGGGCTTCTTTGGAAGTGATCAAGAAGTTTCCTAAGCCTAAAAGACAGAAGAGAAAGGGTTAACGATGAAAAGTTATACGGAGTATCTTG
>CAZAPC010000015.1:0-14532 GCA_964486875.1 uncultured Planctomycetales bacterium | reverse complement strand
AGTAAAGAGCATTGAAAAAAAACTAAAATAATGAAGGTTCTTTATATTTCTTATGACGGGGTTTTTGATCCGGTAGGGCAGTCGCAGGTTATCCCGTATCTGCGCGGTTTAGCAAAAAAAGGCGCGGAGATATACTTAATCAGTTTTGAAAAATCAGATAAAATACACAATAAGCTCGATGAAAATATACCCTGGACCCCCCTGGTTTACCATAAGTATCCTACGTTTCCCGCGACGCTTTTTGATATCTTAAACGGTTTTTTAAGAGGCCGGGCGCTAATTAAAAAAAGCGGCAAAAGAATCGTACATGGCCGCGGTTATATCGCCGGGCTGATCGCCTATTTAATCAAAAAATTATATAATGTCAAATTTATCTTTGACATGCGCGGATTCTGGCCGGAAGAGAAGGTGGATGCGGGGGCCTGGAAAAAGGGAGGATTCTTATACCGCTTGTTTAAGTTACTAGAGAAGGAATTGTTTCTTGCCTCCGATGAGATTATAGTTTTGACTGAGGCGGCAAAAGTTGTCATCGAAAAAAAATACAAGCTTAATAATATTTCTGTTATACCCTGTTGCGTTGATTTAGAAAACAGCCCGGCAGAATTTGCAGTAGGTAATTTACCTAAAGGCCGCTTGTTAGTGGTTTATCTCGGCAGCGTAGGGACTTTCTATGATTTTGAGGGAATCGCCAGATTTTTTAATGAATTTAAGAAAATTTCACCACGTGCATATTTCTTAATTCTATCGCATTCCGATAAAGGATACATCACCGGTATATTAAAGAATTTTAATATTGACGCCGCCGACTATTTTGTTACTCATCTTCCGCACGATAAAGTTCCGGCAGCATTATCGCGTGCAGCTTTTAGTCTTATTTTTTATAAACGTAAATTCTCTGCAGCAGGGTGTTGCCCGGTTAAGTTTGCCGAGAGCCTGGCCTGCGGGGTGCCGGTTGTAATTAACTCGGGGATAGGCGATTGCGACCATATAGTCTCTCAAGATAAGGTAGGCGTAATTTTAAAGGAAGAATCTTATGCTTCAGCCGCATACGAAATAATTAACTTAATGCAGGATAAAGAAGAGATCGCCAGGCGTTGTCTTAGTGCGGCAAGAAGATACTTTTCTCTTCAAAGCGGGCTAGAAAAATACTTGAATATATACATAAGATTGGCAGGTTAGAACTGATGCAAGATAATCTTAAACCAAATACTTTTTTGATTTTATTTTTTGCTGCATTAGCCGGCGCCGTATCATTTTTTAGTTTCCCGGTTCTTTTAGTTTTGGCGTTAGCAGTTTGTTTAATTTGCGTATTTAGAAGAGAGGCCAAAACTCCGGAAGAGAAAAAATTCATCACTCTTGTTTTTTGCCTGGCCACGGCCATACACATACTGATTTCTATGTCTATATTAGCCTACGGCAGGTTTTCCGCTGTTGGTTCAGACTTTCTTGGCGATGCGATGAATTTTGAGAGCATTGGTTTGTATATAAAGGAGTTCGTTTCGGGCATCCCGGTAAGCTCACGATTATGGGGGGAAAGCCTTGTAACCGTACAGTGGTTAAGAGATGTATGGCAAGGATACGACATCAACCTGACGAATATTTATAGCATACCAAGCGTGTCTTACTGGTACGGTTATCTCAATATATTATGGGGAGAGAGTTTCCTTGCGCCTAAAATCCTAAACGGGTTATTATGGGCAATAGCGTCGTTTTGGATATACCTATTTTTTCGCGACAGGTTTACTGCCAGAGGCATAAAATTTGGGCTATGTTTGATGCTATTTTACCCAACCTACATGCTGATTTCTTCTTCCGGCCTGAAAGATTCCCTGCTTTTTTTCCTGTTAACCGCGATTGTTTTTGCTACGCATATGCTGGAAAAAGGCGGCCACAGGGGTTTTGCTTTATTAGTTTTATTAAGCGTGCTCGCACTGCAATATCTTATGAATAAGATGAATATCAACCGGTGCGAATTTTTCGCTACTACTGTTCTTTTGATTAGCGTTATTGCGGTTTTATGGAATCCTAGGCTATGGTTGTTTTTCGGAGGGGTAATAATTCCGGCCAGTTATTTATTGAATCAATTGCGCGAATATGTGTTGGCGGTAGTTTTAATATTTTCTTTCTCGATACTGCTTAGGAATATAAGTATTAAAAAGATCGCCGTTGGTTTTTTAATCATTTTTGTTTTTTTAACGGTAGTAAGCGGAGGCAAGTTTTTGTCAGATGCCTACAGGCGTTCCAGCAGCGCCTTAGAAAATAGCATTTGGTCGCTAATTACACAAAATTACAACACTGCTTACGGCGCTACCCCCTATTACATCTATCCCCCGAAGGCTTATTCTATGGTGGGAAAGGCAAATCCCATGAGCTTGCCTGAATTAGCCGTCTCTTACCTAAACGGCCTAAGGTATGTATTCTTAGAGCCGACGCCCTGGCGTTTCAGGGCCTATCATACAGTTGTTATGTTTCCGGAAACTTTGATAATTTGGTTCCTGATTCCTTTTATGGCCTTGGGGGCTATTATGATGCTTAAGATGAACAGGCGTATGGCACTCGTGGTAATTTTATTTTTATTTATTATGACTACTATCCTTGCATTGGGACAGGGTAATATGGGGACCCTGGTCAGGACGAGAATAATGGTTATGATCTGGTGTTTTATGATTGCGGGGATTGGTTTAAGCGCCGCGAGCCATTGGATAGGAAGAAAGAAAAGTAATATTACCGGGAGCTCAAATTGAAAATACTGTTTATTGTTCCATATCCCAGCGAAGGCGCCAGCAACCGTTTTCGCGTCGAACAGTATTTACCATACCTTAGGCAAGCAGGCGTTAGATATTTGCTTAGGCCATTTTTGAACGCCGCTTTCTATAGAATTCTATTTAAAAAAGGCGGCTATTTAAAGAAGCTTATATTATTCATTTTTCTGTCTATGCGCAGACTTTATGATGTCGTGAGATGCATAAATTACGACATTGTATTTATCCACCGCCAGGCCTATCCCTTAGGAAGCTTTTTTGAGCGCTTATTTAAAGTTTTCGGAAAGAAGATGATTTATGATTTTGACGATGCTTTATTCCTGCCCAATACCAGCGATTCGAATAAGTTTATCGGGGCCTTGAAAGGTTGCGCCAAAATACGCAAACTGATACAGATGAGCGATTATGTAATCGCGGGGAATAATTTTCTGAGTGGCTATGCGTTGAAGTTTAACAAGAATACCGCGGTTATCTCCACTCCAATAGATAGCGACAGGTATATCCCCGCGGAAAAAGGCATGGTAAAGGATGAGGTAATAATCGGGTGGATGGGCAGCGCTACCACGGTAAAATATCTTGATATCTTGGCCGGGGTATTCCCGCAATTATTCAAAAAGTACCCCCGCGCCAGATTGATAATAGTCGGAGGGCATTGGCGGAGATTAACGTTACCGCAGATTGCCAGCAGGGATTGGGCGTTGAGAGATGAGATTGCAGATCTGCAGTCCTTTGATATAGGGATTATGCCTTTGTGTGATGACGATTGGGCAAGAGGTAAATGCGCCTTCAAGGCCATAGAGTATATGTCTGTAGGGATTCCTGTTGTAGCTTCGGACGTAGGCATGAATAAAGAGGTTATACGGCACGGCGTTAACGGATTTTTGGCAAATACCGACCAGGAGTGGATCAGCTATCTGGGGTCGCTAATAAGCGACGGGGCATTAAGAAAGAAGATGGGCTTAGCCGGTAGGGGTATCGTTGAGGAAGAATATTCTGTAAAAATAAATGCCCCGAAGTTTATGAGTATAATGAGGGAAGTTTACAATAGTAAGGGATAGGCTGAAACTTATGTGCGGCATTTGCGGGATTGTGGATTATTCCGGTAAGAATATAGAAGAGAAGCGGATCCGTTCTATGTGCGGCAGCATGGCTCACCGCGGACCGGATGACGAGGGGGTATATGTTGCTGCGGGTCCTGTCTCTGTCGGCCTGGGGCACCGCAGGTTAAGCATCATTGATTTGTCTTCGGCAGGGCACCAGCCGATTACAAACGAAGACAAGACGATATGGCTGGTATTTAACGGCGAGATATATAATTATCGCGACCTCAGGGCCGAGCTGATAAATAAAGGGCACAGGTTTAGCTCTAACTCTGACAGCGAGACAATAGTTCATCTCTACGAAGAGTACGCCGAAGGATGCCTAGGGCATATGCGCGGCATGTTTGCCTTTGCTCTATGGGATGAAAAAAATAAGACTCTCTTTGCGGCGAGAGACAGGGTCGGCAAGAAGCCTTTTCTTTATTCCCATAATAACGGCAGGTTTTGTTTTGCCTCGGAATTTGACGCCCTCTTGGCGAGCGGGTTTATCGCAAAGGACATCAACGCCCGGGCCATAGATTATTACCTAGCATTCGGATATATACCTGCGCCTATGAGCATATATAAGAATGTATTTAAGCTTGCGCCTGCCCATTTTTTGCTGCTTAAAGGCGGTAAATTAAATATCAAACGCTATTGGTCTTTGGATTACAGCCGTAAAGCCAAAATCTCCGAGGAGGACGCAGCCTGCGAGACCTTACGCCTGCTTAAAGAGGCAGTTAAAATCAGGTTATATAGCGATGTGCCCTTGGGCGCTTTCTTAAGCGGCGGCATAGATTCCAGCGCTGTTGTAGGTTTAATGTCGCAGTTATCAGGCAAGAGGGTCAAGACTTTTTCTATAGGTTTCAAAGAGCAGCTTTATAACGAATTGCCCTATGCCAGAGGTATCGCGCAGAGATTCGGCACTGAACACCGCGAATTTATTGTACATCCTCATGCTATGGAGGTATTGCCGCTGTTGGTGGAGCGTTACGGAGAGCCGTATGCTGACTCCTCTTGCGTCCCGAGTTATTACGTTGCTAAATATACTAAAGAGCATGTTACGGTTGCTTTAAACGGAGACGGGGGAGATGAATCTTTTGCAGGATATGAACGTTATCTAGGGATTTTACTTTTTTCCCTATATCAGAAGATGCCCGGAATCGCCAGGCGCCTGATTGAATCATCGGTTGCATTGATCCCGAGTTCGCTTAATTCTAAAAATATCTTAAGTAAAACGAAAAGATTTTTTGACGGAACGAGCTTGCCTATCGCAGAACGTTACTTCCATTGGGTCTCTATATTTAACGACAAGTTAAAAAATGAATTATATTCGGACAATCTTAAAGATGCTTTAAGCGGCCAACGCGCCGTATCGTTGCTTAGCCGTTACCTGAATAATTATGAAAAATCCGGCCTTTTAGATGTTTTATTAATGACTGACGTCAATACCTATCTTCCGGATGACCTTTTGGTGAAAATGGATATTGTAAGCATGGCTAATTCGCTGGAGGCGCGTTCCCCGTTTTTGGACCATAAACTCATGGAATTCGCCGCCGGCCTCCCCCAGGGTTATAAATTGCGCGGCCTGGTCAAGAAATATATACTAAAAAAGGCGCTCAAGGGATTGCTCCCCGGGAGGAATTTACACAGGAAAAAAATGGGTTTTGGCGTGCCGTTAGATTCATGGTTTAGGGGTGAGCTGAAAGGATTTCTTTGCGATACGCTTCTTTCTCAGAGGGCCCAGGGCAGAGGATATTTTAACCCGGAAGCAATAAAGAAGGTTGTAGGGCTGCATATTTCGGGGAAAAAGAATTACAATATGCAGCTTTGGGCATTATTGATGCTTGAATTATGGCACAAGAAGTTTATGGATTAGAAAAGGAAGTTAGCTGATAATATGCAAAAGAAAATATTATTTTATTGCGCGGTATTTATAGCGATGGGTTTATTCCTTGAAGGAGCAGTGCGCCTGCATCACCTGTTTAAATATAATTTTTTTAAAAGTAAGTTTTCATCTTATAACTGGGTTGTATATGAGGCGTATGAGCCGCAGGATAAAGATAAGGTTGATAAGAGTGCCCGCGATAGGCAGCGGGTTAAATTTGTGCCGCACCCGTTCCTGCTTTATATGCCTGAGCCTTCACAGCGCCTGGAGACAATTTATATTAATACCCAGGGATTCCGTGCCCCAGACATCAATTTCGATAATAAGCAGGCCTACCGTATTTTCCTGCTGGGGGGCAGCGCTGTCTTTGGAAGCGGTGCGCTCTCCAACGATAGAACCATCGCCGGATATATGCAGGAGATGCTCGGAAAGTTACTGCCTGATAGGGGAATAGAGGTAATCAATGCCGGCATAGACGGATATGCCTCAAATCAGGAGAGAATACTCTTTGAGGAATATATTATCGGCAAGGCAGACATGGTGGTTGTGCTGGACGGCGCGAATGATATATGGGGGCCGACAGTCCTTGGCCAGGGAATGGTCGGCTATCCTTATGAGTTTCTAACGTATAAAGATATCATCAAGAACCCCCTGGGTTCTGTCTTTAAGAAGATGCTGGAGAAGAGTATGCTGTACGAAAAGATTTCGCGCCGCTTCGCTACGTTAGCCGTAAGAGCAGCCAGAAGGCCGCAGCATGATTATAGCGATGACTCTATGATAGGCGCGGTTAAAGAAAACTATTTCAAGAATATAGAGATTATCCATATTTTAGCCGGGCAGAACGGCATAGAGGCCTTTTTCTTCCTGCAGCCCATGATATTTGTTGATAAAAAAACCCTTACGGCAAGCGAGAGGGCAATACGGGACCGCGAGATTAATTGGGGCTATATGATTGATGATGCGCGCGGATATTTTACCAATTCCTATCAGAAGATAATTGACGGGATGCAGGGGCTTTCTGCGCAAGGCATACATGCCTATAGCCTGACAGGCGTTTTCGAGAGAGAAAAAGGCGCTATTTATATAGACGCCGTCCATTTCGGAGACCGGGGCCATAAAATAATAGCCGAGGCAATAGTTAAAATAATTTATCCCTTTTTAGATAAATCAAGATGAAAAAATTATTAATCGCTATTTTTCTGATTATAACCGTAATTACGTTGTTAAATATCAATGTAACTTACAGGCGGGGAATAGACTATCAAGTGCAGAGCATAAAAATACCGCTCTATCTTAAGGTCCTGGATTTCTTCGACCGGCATTATAACTATAAAAATCTGGTAAAAGAGATTATAGGCGGCTCTATTAACGAGCATGAGCAGGTTGACCTGATATTCAAATGGGTGCATTATAATATCAGGAGGCCTCCCGAAGGTTTTCCTATAGTTGACGATCATGTTTGGTATATTATTGTCAGGGGCTACGGCACAAGCGATCAATCCAATGACGTATTTACTACGCTTTGTAATTATGCCGGTATCGACGCTTTTTTTGATTTCATTTATCCTCTAGATAAGAGGAGCGTGTTGCCGTTATCATTCGTAAAATTAAATAATAGCTGGAGTATTTTTGATTCATATAACGGGGTTTATTTCAGGAATAAGGAGGGTAATGTTGCAAACCTGGATGATATCAGAAAAGGGGACTGGTCGGTATTTAATGCCGCCGGTATAACCAAGCAGAACTCGGATTATGTAAGCTATCTTGAAAATATTCCGCCCCTTTCGCATATAGGCCTGAAGAGGGCGAATATTCAATCGCCTTTGCGGCGTTTAATCTTTCAGTTAAAGAGATGGGGAGTTTTTAGATAAGATGAAGATAGCCACAGTAGTCGGGGCGCGCCCGCAATTTATAAAATTAGCCCCGCTTTCCAGGGCCTTGCGCAGAAGGCATAAAGAGGTCTTAATCCACACTGGCCAGCATTATGACGACAGCCTATCAGGGGTATTCTTTAGGGAGTTAAAGATAGCCCGGCCGGATTATAATTTAAATATTGCCTCCGACTCCCACGGTGCGCAGACAGGCGGGATGCTACAGGGAATTGAACGCATACTTTTAAAGGAAAGGCCTGCTTTAGTAATAGTCTATGGCGATACTAATTCTACCCTGGCAGGCGCTCTTGCTGCGGCTAAGCTGAATATCCCCATCGCCCACGTAGAGGCCGGATTACGCAGTTACCGCAGTGATATGCCTGAAGAAATAAACCGGGTTTTAACCGACCACCTGTCAAGGTTTCTTTTTTGCCCCACTAAAAATGCGGTTGCTAATCTGAAGAAAGAGGGTATAACCAGCGGGGTATACAATGTCGGAGATATTATGTACGATGCCATGCTTTTTTATCTGCGCGAAGCGAGGAAAAAATCCAGGATCTTAGCCAGGTTGGGGGTTTCTGGCAAAGAATATTTTTTGGCAACAGTCCATCGTGCAGCAAATACAGATTCTCCGCAAAGGCTTAAGAGGATTATCGGTATTCTCGCCGGACTCGATAAGACCGTTATTTTTCCTGTGCACCCCCGTACCAGAAAATCGCTCCGGAGCTTTAATATTAAAATTCGTTCCTGCCCGATACGCCTTATTGAGCCGGTAAATTATTTTGATATGCTGATGCTGGAGGCCAATGCCAGAGCTATTCTTACTGATTCAGGCGGAGTACAGAAGGAGGCTTATATTTTAAGCGTCCCCTGCATTACCTTGAGAGAAGAAACAGAGTGGGCAGAGACATTAAGGTCTGGGGCAAATAAGGTAGTAGGCGTGGATGCGCGTAAAATTATGAAAGCTATTAATGAAGTTTCTTATTTCAGGCCGAGAAATAACCCCGTCTCTTTTGGTAGAGGCAATACGGCATTGAGGATCGCAAAAATATTACAAACACCGGATCTGCGCAATAGATAAATATGCTTAAAGGTGAAGACATAATCTGCGTATCTACCTCGGACTGGCAGGCGCCTTACGGCAGCAGGCAGCAGATTATGTCTATCTTAGCCAGAGATAACCGGGTTTTATATGTTGAACCCCAGCTCTCCGTATTGCACATTTTTAAAAACCTGATAAATGGCCTTGGCAGGATATCAAGGTGTCTGCGGGGCGTATCGGGGAATGGTTCTTTGTATATCTATACCCCTATGCCTGTTTTACCCTTTGCAAATTATTCGATTGTAATAAATAAGATTAACCAGAAGATACTCTTAATCTGCTTGCGAAGGCTGGTTAAAAAAATCCGTTTCCGCAGGCCGATTTTGTGGATATATACGGTTAATAGCGTATTTCTTGCAGGGCGCATGGATGAAAAGCTGGTTATATATTATTGCATAGACGATTTCCGTTCGGAAATAGCCGTTAAAAGAAGGATGGACGTTTTGTCGTTTCTTGAGGATAGTTTATTAATAAAAGCGGATGTTGTGTTTACCTGCGCGAAATCCATACTTGAAGCGAGAAAAACCCAGCGCCCGGATATCCATTTTATCCGTAACGGCGTGGATTTCGGGCTCTTCAGCAGGAAATCCGAATCAGGCGATGCGCCGCCTGATATGAAAGATATACCCTCGCCTAGAATAGGATGTATAGGGACGCTGGATTCCAGAGTAGATGTAAGCCTGCTATCTTTTATCGCTTCTAATAAACCAGATTGGCAGATAGTTTTAATCGGACTCAATCTTATGCGTTTAAAGGACAACGCTATGCTTAAGGGGTGCCCTAATATCCACTTTCTGGGATTTAAAAAGCATGAGTTGTTGCCAAGATATATAAATATGATGGATGTCTGCATTATCCCGTACCATACCGGAGGGTTCCATAGGGGTATTTTCCCCTTAAAGACGCTTGAGTACCTTGCCGCAGGCAAACCAGTAGTTTCTACCAATCTTATAGAACTTGCGGAATTTCAAAAGGTAGTGAGGTTAAGCGACAACAGGGAAGAATTTATTTATAATATTGATTTCTGCCTGAAGAATAAGTGCGATCTGCTTAAGGGGCAGGAGATTGCGGCTGCCTTATCCTGGGATAGCAGGGTTAATAATATCTCAGAGGTCATAGCGCAGGAGCTAAAAGGACGGAATGTATCTTAACTAATCAAGAGGATTTTATATGAATATTGTTTTAGTCGATGCCTGCGCGGATAAAAACTTTGTTCCCCTGGGCTATCACCCTCACCCCGGGCTTGCTTATATAGCTGCCTGCCTGCAGGAGCAAGGTCATGCTTTGCGGATTGTGGATCCTGTCTCATCGAAAAATAATATGCAGGAGATGATAAGGCAGATCGCAGATTTTAAACCCCGCATTGTTGGTTTTACTGCCACTACTGCAGCCCGTTTCCAGGCAATCGCCGTTATTAACAGCGTTAAAGAGAAAACAGGCGCTTTTATTGCGGCAGGAGGCTGCCATTTCCATCCTACCGCTATAGATGCCATGTCTAAGTTTCCGGCTATCGATTGCATCGTTAAGGGGGAGGGAGAAAGCGCAATGGTTGAGATTGCGCGAGCAGTTGAAGCAGGGGAGTCCCTTTCCAAAATCAACGGGATATTTTTCCGGGAAAACGGCGGGGTCAGCGAAACTGCCGACAGGCCAGTAAATAACGATCTCGATTCCCTGCCCCGTCCCGCCTACCACTTATTTAATTTAAAGCGCTATAAAATATCCCTGCCCGGAGAAAAGCGCATTCCGGCCTTAGGGGTGATAAGCAGCCGCGGCTGCCCCTGTAAATGCATATTCTGCTCATCAAGCGCATTAAAGAAACATAATTTCAGGCGAAGGTCGCCTGGACTATTCCTGGATGAGATTGCTTATTTGCAGGAGACCTACGGGTATAAGAATTTCTTATTTCACGATGATACAATTACGATGGACCGCAGCCATATCGTTGATATCTGTAACGGTATGCTTAAGAGGAAGATGAATATCCGTTGGTTATCTTTGGCCAGAGTCAATACCGTTGACCGGGATTTGTTATCTTTGATGAAATCGGCAGGTTGTTCGTGCGTCGTCTATGGCATAGAGTCAGGAAGCGATGTAACCCTTAGGACCCTAAAAAAGGGCGCAACAGTTGAACAGGGGGTCAAGGCTATAGAAATGACTGCGGCCGCGGGTATTCCGTTTGCGGCGCTGTTTATGGTCAGCCTGCCGGGAGAGACTTTACCGGAACTGCAAAAGACCATTGACCTGATTAATAGGTTTTCCGCTTATCCCGGTTCCCGGGTTTCCTATAGTTTTACCGCTATATATCCCGGGACTGAACTTGAGGCCTTGGCCTACAAAGATGGGATTCTGCCTAAGGATTTTTCCTGGAATATGCGATACGCCAAGCCCGTTTACGCGATATTAGGGACAGACCCTTATACCCCATGCTGGGAGAATCCCTCTCTGCCTTTTGAAGAGATCAAAGCGGCTATCTTCAAATCCAAGCCATTTTTATATAAAATACGGCAGATTGTCTTTCGTTTACGCTATATTTCTTTGCGGAATATTATTTTTGCTATTAGGGTAGGCATTCGCAGCCTTACCCCTCATCGAGAATGAACGATATCGAAATACTCACCCTATTTGATGATTCCCTCACCGCCATAGAAAAAAAGGGGAATTTAGAGCACGTTATTGAGATATTGAATCCCCTGGCTTACTTTAAGCAGGTCCACCATGTATCTTTCAGGGCAGAGGATAAGAAGATAATAGTGAATAAGAATAAAGTTAAGCTCTATGTATTGAAAACGACCAGGCCTTTTATCCCGTTTTTTTGGGTTCTTTTTGACTTCCCGCTTTTCTTGTTTCAGATTTGGCGTATTGTTAAAAAAAATAAGATTAGTTTAATCAGGGGATACGCCCCTTCTTATGCAAGCTTTTTGGGGATGCTTATAAGCAGGTTGACTAATCTGCCGTTTGTTGTTTCGGTGGGAGGGGACCACCGCTTGGCGCGCGACCTTACCGGCAAATATCCGGTTTTTAACTGCAGATGGTTCGACCGGATAATTGAGGGGGCAGTATTAAGGAATGCGGATGTCGTTATCTGCCCGAATATTTTTTCCCGGAATTACGTAACCAGAATCGGCACTGCCGAGAGAAAGACGGCGATAGTCCCCTGGTCCATAAAGAAGGACGTTTTTAACTTTACTTATAAAGATTCGGATATATTGCTGAAAAACGGCATAGACATTTCAAGGCCTATTGTCCTATTTGTCAGCAGGTTTGAGAAAGATAAACAGATAGAAGTCCTGATTGAAACAGTACCTTTGATTATCAGGGGCCGCCCGGATGCGCAGTTTGTTTTTATCGGCGACGGGTCTTTGTTGGATACCTGCCGGAAAAGGGCGCGCGAGTTGGGAGTTTCAGAAAATACTTATTTCCTCGGTTTTCAGGATATGGAAGTCATAAAATATTGCTTAAAACAAGCGGCTTTAGTCTGGATTCCGATGTCGGGCCTGGTTATTCTGGAGGCAGCGGCAGCCGCAAAACCAATGGTAGCCTTTGACATAGAATGGCATTCCGAATTTATAGAGCATAATGTAAACGGCCTGCTTGTGGAAAACAGGGATTGCGCAAAATTAGCAGAGGCGGTCAGCGCTATACTTAATGACCGTGCCTTAGCAGATAGATTGGCGGCTGCGGCTTATAAGACCATGCAGGAGAAATATAACCCTGCTGAATTAGACAAGATGCAAATCATGGCCGTGCTTAGCGCTATTAGAAGCTAGCAGATAAGTATGCTTAATAAGAAAAATATCTTAATATGGTTAGTTTGCATAGTCATATTGATATGCGGGATTGAGATGTTATCCTATTTTATCTGGGAAGCGGCGGTAAAACAGCATAAGAAAGATATTATTAAAGTTTTCTACGGACAGATTGCAGAGCCGGCATTTTTGCCGAATACATTCTGGCATCATGAATTTAATCCTGATTCTTTGGAATATAGGGGTATCGTAAACGCAAAAGGAACCAAGGGTGATGACTTTACGGTCCCGAAGCCGCCGGGAGAGTTGCGTATAATTTGCCTTGGGGATAGCGTTGTTGAGGGGACTCAGATTAGTCCTAAAGATACATTCCCGGGATTATTAGAAGAGAAGCTGCAGCCGGTTATAAGACAAATTTCTCAGTATAAGTCCGTGAAGGTGATCAATGCCGGTATCAGTAGCCACAATTCAGCTTTCAACTTAGCATATCTGGAATTTCGCCTGATTCATTATAAGCCGGACATGGTTATAATCAAGAGTTCTTATAACGATTATCTGCCTTATGTTATACCCGGCATGACGTTTGACTATACTCACGCATTTCCAAAGCCATTTGTTTTGGAATTTAACGACAGTTATTACTGGCGAATAGCGCGCTACAGTTATTTTCTAAAAATCTGCGGCCTGGCTGTCTTTAGGAAAAAATGAGATATCCTTTTAAAGATTTCTCGGGGCGGCTTACCACAAGCCAATTTAAAAAGATGGATTTTTCAAAGAACAAAGATAAATTCTATATATATGCTGAGAATATCCGCTCTATGATACTTATATGCAAAGGCAGGAAAATTAAGGTTATAGTCTTGAATTTGCCAACTTCTCCCGATTTGAATCATTACGGAAGCAATAAAGATTTCAGGATGAATTTTACCAATTTAATAAGGAGATTAGAAAAAGAATTGAAACGGATTACATCGGAAGAAGGAGTGCCTTTTATTGTCACCAGCCCATTGGACAGCAACGATTTTTATGACCATTGCCATAATACGGCTTCCGGTAACAGTAAAATTGCCTCCAAGATATACGATACTTTGCTCAAAGCGGGGTTTTAGCAAGAGAAGACTAATAATGATTGAGCCACACTTAAAATATCTGGTTTGTCCGTATTGTAAAAAAGAATTAATGATTTCTATAACTGATAAAGTAAAACATAGGATCCGTTTGGGCTCTCTAAATTGCAGCGCATGCGCCAGGTCTTACCCGATAACGAATTTTATACCCCGTTTTGTTGCGCGGCAAAAAAATTATGCCGAGAGTTTTGGGTATGAATGGAGCCGGCATTGGCAGACCCAGCTTGACAGGTATAGCGGCTTGCCTATATCCAGAGAAAGGTTTTTTAGAGAAACAGGATGGGATAAGCAATTAAACGGCCAGATAATATTAGAGGCCGGCTCGGGCGCGGGGAGGTTTACCGAACATGCCGCCTCTACAGGCGCCACGGTTATAAGTTTTGACTATAGCAGCGCAGTTGAGGCTAATTACCGCAATAACGGCAACTCCCAAAATGTTTTGATAGTGCAAGCCAGTATTTATGAGATGCCTTTCAGGGAAGATTATTTTGATAAGGTTTTCTGCATAGGCGTTATGCAGCACACGCCGGATCCCCAAAAGGCCTTTATCTGCCTGTCTAAGGCGCTTAAATCAGGAGGCAAGATAGCGATAGATGTATATCAGAAATATAAATGGTGGAAGCAGGTGACTATAACAAGGTATTATGTCAGGCCTTTAACAAAAAAAATTCCGTTTCCCGAACTTTATTCTTTTTGCAGGCTCTGGGTTAAATTTTGGTGGCCGTTTATCGGATTATCCGCCAAGCTAACCGGCAGGAGGTTTTTGAACCGCTTTTTGCTGATTCCCGACTATAGAGATATCCATACTTTTTCTGATGAAATGCATAGGGAATGGGCTACCCTGGATTCATTTGATATGCTATCTGCGGCGTACGATTTCCCTCAGAGCAAAGGCAGCGTTATCAGCTGGTTTAAGAAAGCCGGACTTACGGAGGTAGATGTAAATTGCGGCGGTAG
>CAZAPC010000014.1:0-15833 GCA_964486875.1 uncultured Planctomycetales bacterium | reverse complement strand
CTATAGCAGAAAGCCATAGCATCCAATAAATATAATCTTTTAGCGGACATTAATAAAAATTATGGAAATCAATTTTGGTAGGAAGCTTCTTTTAAGTGGTTTCTATCGCGTCAGTGCCCTGTGCTGAGTCCTCTCGATAAATTCCATTATATCCTTATTGTCAGGATCCAAATACTGGGCATCCAATGCTTCTTTCATAGCAGCGGCATAATCACTCTTGGCATAACTATCTTTAGCATTATCAAAATGCCTACGGGAGAGCATTTTGTCATCGCGCCTTAATATATATTTTTCATTAGCAATATCTTTCATTAGTTTTAGCACATCCTGCTCCCTAGACTCTTTAACCGGACGAGGAGAAAGACTTAAACGTATATCATCCAGGCGTTGCCTGGCTGTCTGGGTCCAAGGGTCATTAATATCTCCTAGCTCTGCCCTCTTTTTCCAGCAAAAGGCAGCTTTTCCTAGCTCCCTTTTTCCCTCGTAGAAAAGCGCAAGGTTGGTATATGTACTTAAATAATACGGGTCTATTCTTACAGCCTTAAGATAGCTCTCCTCTGCCCTATCTAGCATACCCTTAGCTTCATAAACCACTCCTAAATCATTATAGGCTACGGCATAAAGAGGGTCTACCTCTATTGCCTTTTGATAAATCTTCATCGCTGAATCCAAGTCGCCCATATCCTGCGCCTTTAATCCTTCATCACGGTATTCCCGAGCCTGGGATTCCAGGGCAGTCAATTCCCCCTGCTTTCCTAAATTCATTACATCCTGAGCAAAGATAAAGCAGGGCCAGGATGACAAAGATAGCGTTAAGATTAAGATTATTTTTTTCAAGCGTCTCTTGAAAATTAAGGTTGGCATTTATTATCTTTGTTATATTATATAGTATACCCTTTAAACGTCAAGGAAAAAATTATATTAAAGAATCCATAAAAATAGCGGGATGCCCGGACTTTTTAAGAAAGATTAATAAGGCATCAGGGGTAGTAGCAACTTCTTCATCGGCAATCTTTTCCAGCAAATCAGGCTCACCTATATCTTCTGCTGCCTTTCTTAAGCTTCCTCCCAATGACTCCTTTAATCCCTTAGGCATCCAGACTAAACGCCTAAGCCCTCCTTCCGGTAAAATAAATTTGCTGCTTAAAATGTATTTTCTAGCTATACCTAGAAACCCCGGAACCTGGATAGCGCCTTTTATTAAATTTGACAAGGCAGGAAAATCCATGCCTGAAGGAGTCATCCCGGCATAATCGCGGTCAACTACCATCACCCCATTTACCTCAGGGACGACCGCAACAATACATTCAAAAAAACCGCATGACGATTGAGGATTATCCATAAGAGAATACAAACTTACCCTCTTTATTCTTCTATTAGATTTATCCTCTACAAACCTATTTACGCTATCCCACTGCCCTAGAATATTATCCAGAGGTTCACCTTTTAATATGGGTTGATTCCAGCCAAAAGAAATAACCTCAGAAGATGTTTTAGCATCAAACCACGAATAAGCCCCGCATAAACCAGGGCGCTCTGGAGTAATAATGCATACGTGGTCTGGCGCAAAGGACTGGCAGATAAGGCATGAATAATAAGTATCCACGCTTTCGTCAACAACCCCTTTCAAGCGCTCATCCCGGACAGCAAAAACATCTTTTGCCATGGCAATCATTCTCTGAACATCTTCCTTGCGGGTATATAATCTTACCTGCACCTTATCCAGAATTTCCCCGTATTCCTTATGCAGCATGGCATATAATATTAATCCTATATGCTTTAATCTAAACCCCTTAAGAAAGGAATCGCGGCTTATCCTGATTGAGCTAATGCCTCTCTGGCCTTCATGCACCAAACCCAACGCATAATTTATAAACCTATGTAGCTGACGCTCTAATACCGGCTCAAAATCCTTTTGCATCTTGCGACCGTAAACATCTACAATGATAGCTAAAGGTAAAAACCTGCTTCCAAAATCAGCCTGGCTTATATCCGGGCCGGTTAATTCAATATTTCCGTCCTCAACGTCGTCTTCATCTCTAGAAGAAAGCAGTTCTAACGACAAACCGGATTTACCTCCTAATTCGAAACCAAGCTGTTCCATCTTTACCCTCTCGCCTTCAAACGCCGCAGAATAAGCAACAGGAATATCTAATTTTAGAACCTTTACCTTAACTCCGCGGGTATGCATGCATTGCGAAGGTATCTTTTTATAATCTTTTTGGGTTACCGCAGCCTCAAATAATGTAGTCTCGGCCCTATCTAAACGCGGTATCTCTGAATCGCTGATAACAGGCGCACCAAAAACTAATCCTCCTGAAACGGCAGCTAAAACCCGTTCTTGTGCTTCACCTAAAATAAGCGTAAAAACCGGAATATGCCTGCGCACATAATCCGTTATTCTCTGCCATTGCCCGGGATTAATGCCTCCGTAAATCAATGGTGCACGCACGATAAAATTAAATGCATATATCATAGACAGAAAGTCGCTTCCTAAAGACAAGATGTAATTCTCCAGCCCCAGCTCTACGCCCCGAGATTTTAGCTGCCTCTCAAGCGTATTGCCGTTTATGCCCCCGGAGAGGAAACACATAACTCCTTTAGACTGAAAATCACGTATAAGATTAAAAGCAGACACGCCATTCTTTGCCTGGCCTAAGATGACCGCTATCGCAGATATGCGGCCGTCAATTAACTTCAGGCTCAAAGAACGTAAGGTGCTGTCGGGAAGAAAACCTGAACCTTCTTTAGGATGTTCTCTATTTAACACTGCCAGCGCTGCATTTACCTCTTCGCAAAGCAAGACAAGAAGCCCGTCATTTAACAGCCCCTGATGATAAATAAAAAGGTCCGGTTTAGAGATCTCGTTTAAGGCTAAAAATAGATCTTTTAAGCAACGAACTTCTATTTTTAGGAATGCATTAACTAAAGGAAGGTAGTAATTTGTTTCGGGGAAGCATACCTTTGCATCTATGCCAAACCTAGCAATTGCCCTCTCCAGGGATTGGCGAGTTGCTTTCAGTGTTTCGCCTGTACCTTTTTCACAGAATTGCGCCAGCGCTTCTTGCATCTTTTTTCTCTAGCCTGCCGATTATATTATCCACCAGCATCATACTTATTACAATGCTATCCTTGCGCACCACACTACCGCAGGCAAAAATATTATCGTAATTAGTAGACATCCAGCCGTCTACTACTATAAAGTCATCCTTAACGCGGATATCGGTATTTTTTAGGAAATCAATACTGGATCTATAATCATCCATGAATAAAACCGAGCACGCGCCGAACACCTTGCCGCTCTTAAGCTTAACAGCCTGAACCTCGCCCTCGCCTATTACCTCTGCGAGAGAATCATGTATTATTTCTGTCTTTGCGGGAATACCCGAAGGGTCAAACGCAGCACGGCTTAAAACCTTAATCTCAACACCATATCTTTCTGATATTGCCTCTGCAACTTTTATAGCTAAGCTATCGCTTCCTACGATGCAAACCGGATGCGCTATATAACGCTTAAGAAATTCCCTGGCATCATCTAAAGTATACATGCGGTAGGCGCCTTCTTTCCTGGCTCCAGAAATATCCGGGATAGCCGGACTCCTGCCAGAAGCGATTACCAGCATATTATAATTGATACTTCCCTTATCCTTAAAATAAATTGCGGACTTCTGGGTATTTATACTGCCTACCTTCTTGTTCTTAATGAAATCTATGCCTTCCTTCTGGTAAAAACCTTCATCGCATAAGAATATATCTTTCTCGGCTATTGTACCGCTTATAAAATCAGCTATCCTCAAGTGGTCATAAGCAGGATAGCCCTCCTCGCTGACTAAGGTTATACTGCAGTCTTTGCACTTACGCTTTATTCCTAATGCGATATTGTGCCCGGAAACCGAAGCACCTATAATCACTACGTGATTGATCATAACCCTGAAGCGTCCAGAACCTCCGGCACTAGCTTGCCCCACCCAATAGGCATAATATGCACCCCATCGCACATGGGCTTTAGCTTTTTTATAAGCCGGGAAGCTATTTCAACAGATTTCTTGGCTTTATCTTTGGCTTCGTCCATCTCCTTGATTAAACTGTCAGGGACCAAAACACCAGCTACATTCTCATTCATATACTTTGCCATTCCTGCCGACTTTAAAAGCACTATGCCACACAGAACCTTAGCCTTAAGGTGTTTTGTCTTATTTAAAAATTTTTCAAAAAGATCGATATCATAAACAGCCTGCGTCTGAAAAAACTCCGCACCTGCAGAGATTTTTTTCTCCATTTTTATAATCTGCGGTTCCAGGGGGTCTGCCCCGGGGTTAACCGCGGCGCCCAGACAAAATTTAGGAGGCCCTCCGGTTAACTTATTGCCTTTTATATCGAATCCGGACTGAAGTTTACTGGCTGCCTGCAACAACTGGACAGAATCAAGGTCGAATACCGGCTTAGCCTCAGGATGGTCCCCTGCAGTAGTATGGTCTCCGGTCAATATTAAAATGTTTTTAATCCCCAGGGCTGCCGCTGATAAAAGGTCTGATTGCAGCGCTAGGCGGTTTCTATCGCGGCAGGTTAGTTGATAGATAGGCTCAAAGCCTTTTTCTTTTAAGATACGGGAAACCGCTAAAGAACCAAGGCGCATTACGGAACTTTGTAAATCAGTAACATTAATCGCATCAATCCTATCGCGGATAAGTTCAGCCTCTTCTAGAATCTGAGCTGTCTCGATGCCCTTAGGAGGACCGACCTCAGAAGTTAATAGAAACTTACCTGATTGTAATTTCTCTTTAAAAGTCATTTTACTTAAGTTCAGACTGCTGAAGGTTAACCGCCTCAATAAGATTACGCATGAGCATGGCAACAGTTAAAGGGCCTACCCCCCCGGGAACCGGAGTAATAAAAGACGCTCTCTTTTGGGCATTCTCAAAATCTACGTCTCCGACAATTCTTTCCTGCAAACGGTTAATTCCAACATCTATAACTACCGCATGATCCTTAACCCAACCACCCTTAATTAAACCCGGCATACCAGCGGCGACGACCAATATTTCCGCTCTTTCAACATGCTCCTTAAGCCTACCGGACTTACTGGTTGCTATATGGCAGACTGTTACTGTAGCCAATTTTCCCAATAATAGAAGGGCCAGCGGCTTACCGACTATTTCGCTATGCCCGACTATCACAACTTCCCGGCCGAACAAGTCTATCCCGCTGGCTAAAATTAATTCCATTACTGCGGAAACCGTACAAGGAATAATCCCCGCCTCTCCCAATACAATCCTCCCGATATTTTCAGGATGCATCCCCTCCGCGTCCTTCTTCGGATCGATAAAACTTACGGCTTTCTTATAATTAAGATGGCCGGGCAAAGGACACTGTATAATAATTCCGTTAATAGATTTATTGGAATTTAACTTCCGTACGAAATCTAAAAAGTGCCCTTCGGTAGCAGTAGAAGCAATTTTATGCAGCTGATATTCAATGCCAAGCTCTTCCGCAAATTTAGCCTGAGACTTAACATAGCTTTCCGCACTTGCGTTATCTCCGACTATTACGCTGGCTAAGGTGGGTTTTATCTTTAACGCAAAAACCCGTTCTTTTAATTCCTTTTTTATCTTTTCGGCAATCGGCTTACCCTCTAATAATTTTGCCAACCCTCTCCTCCGTCTGCGCCCTAATCTTTCTAACCACCCTGCTTTTTTTCTTCATCTCTGCGTTTACCACCCGGGAGAACTTCTTATCATCCAGGCTGCTTAAATTAATCTCAATATTAAAACACGATGAAACAAATCCGGCCTCAAATAAAACTGCTGCCACGGCAACATCGCTTACCAACTTTAGATTACCATGTTTTATAAGCAAGGGGCAAATTTTTATACCTTCAAAACAAAGCCTGGCGACCATAAATGGCACATTCACAGCATCTCTTACATTCTTAGATTTATAAGCGACAGCGTCCAAATCCACCAACCTTAAGAATTCTTTTCTTAAATACTCTGTTTTACTTAAGGCCTCCTGAAGAATTATTTCGTTTTTTGCATATTTAGGATTACCTAAAGTAAAATTAATTACCATACTGGCTAAAGCCGCAGCCATGGCAGCACAAAAAGCAGCAGCAGAACCGCCTCCCGGCACAGAAAGCCTTGCTGCTAATTGATCAAGATATTCCTTAACAGCTACATCTTTATACATCGCTCAATAAGTAAATTCTCCGCTCAGCTCAAAAGCGTCTTTAACTAAATCCAGCCTTGGTTTAATAGAAGAAAAATCGACCGAGACTACATCAAACCTGGACTTTTTATTTAAGCAACTGTTTTCTTTAAGAAAATTCAACGCGACTTTTGATATTTGCCTTTGTTTTCTCCCAAAGACGGCCTCTTTTCCTGACCCGAATTTAATGCTTCTGCGAGCCTTCACTTCTACAAAACAAAGCACATCTTTATCCAAAGCTACGATATCTATTTCGCCTAACTTTACTTTATACTTACGGGATATTATCTTATAACCGTTATCCCTCAGAAAGCCTGCTGCCAATTCTTCTCCCCTATCCCCTAAGCTCATCAATTTTCTAGACATAGGAGAAGCTCTTTCTATGGATCGGGGAAGGCCCTATTCTCTTTAGAATATCCCGGTGGTCTTTTGTAGAATAGCCTTTATGCTTCCTGAATCCGTACTCCGGATAAAGTTGGTCGTATTCTAACATTATACTGTCTCGGGTAACTTTAGCCACAATTGACGCAGCAGCAATACTTTTAGATTTAGCATCACCCTTAACAATTGACTTATAGGGAAGCGGAAAATTCAAAACCATGTTACCATCCACAATAATATAAGCCTTATCAAGACTTACCCCCCTTAACTTTCTTATCAAAGAGGCAACCGCATTTTGCATAGACAAACGGGTAGCTTCCAGAATATTAATCCGGTCAATTATCTTCTCGCTTACAACCCCGATGCCGCTTAATGAATAACTGTTAATCTCTAAAAAAGCCTTATCCCGCTCTGAGCTGGTGAGTTTCTTAGAATCATCAATAATACTATTAAAATTTTCTTTTTTTAATAATACCGCTGCTGAAACTACCGGCCCGGCCAAAGGCCCTCTGCCGGCCTCATCTACTCCAATAACAAATTTATACCCCAGACGTTTAAGCTTGCGTTCATAATAGAGCATACCTTAAGGGCTCTAACCCTATTCTTTACTTGCTATCTTAGTAGCGCGTTTGCCAAACTTATTCCTTAAATAATAGAGTTTCGCGCGTTTTACTTTACCCGGCCGGATAACTTCAATCCGTTCTATGCTCGGAGAGTTAAGGGGGAATACGCGCTCAATACCTTCTCCGTAAGATACTTTTCTAATTGTAAAATGTTCGCTTACGCCCCTACCCTCCCTAGAGATAACTACGCCTTCGAAAGGATGTAAACGGAATTTGTCCGGGCCTTCGGGTATCTTAGTTAGAACTTTTACCGTATCCCCGACATCAAAGCTAGGATGGTCTTTTTTAACAAATTCCAGCTTATCTAAACTAATCTTACTCATTTCTCCTCCTTGATTTCAATTTTAATAAATCCGGCCTGCGCTCTCTTGTCCTTTTAATAGATTCTTGTTTTCTCCAGGCGTCGATTTTGTTATGATCTCCTGAGAGGAGCACTCCCGGAACACCAATTTTCCTAAAACTCGCCGGCCTGGTATAATGCGGATGTTCTAATAGATTACCCTCAAAAGACTCGAAATTCAAGGAATTTTTGTCTCCTAACACCCCGGGGATAAGCCTTACAATAGCATCTATAAACACCATCGCCGGCAGCTCCCCTCCGGTTAAAACATAATCTCCTATAGAAAACTCTTCGTCTACCAGGCATCTTCTTACCCTCTCGTCCACCCCTTCATAATGGCCGCAGATAAACATAATATTTTTAAGCTTAGATAGCCTTTTAGCAGAACTCTGGCTGAAATTCTTGCCTTGAGGGCAAAGTAAAATAACCCTTGGCCTTTTACCTTTTATCTTTGATTTTATCCGCTCGACACAATTAAATATCGGCTCAGGACGCATAACCATACCCGCGCCTCCGCCAAAAGGACGGTCATCAACTTTTCTGTGTTTATCCGATGTATAATCCCGTAAATCGTGTATATGAAACTCCACTTTATTCTTAGCCTGGGCGCGTTTCATAATTGACTCGTTAAGCACGCAGTCAAACATCTTAGGGAAAATTGTAATAATGTCAACTCTCATAACAGCTTTACGGATAGTGCTATCCATTTAAATAGCCTTCGAGAAAATCTTTTTTAAACTCGATAAAACAACTGTTCTTTATTGCCTCACGGATTTTAGCAGCAAGGTTTAAGAAAAAGAAAATATTATGCAAAGACAAAAGCGTAAGCCCGAGCATCTCCTGAGCATTGAATAAATGGCGAAGGTATGCACGGCTAAAGTTCCTGCAGGTATAACACAGGCAATCTTCATCCAGGGCCCTGAAATCCTCGGTATACGGCGAATTGCTAATCTTTATCTTCCCTTTACTTGTGAAAGCAGTCCCATTCCTGCCGTAACGGGTAGGGACAACGCAATCAAACATATCAATGCCGCGTTCTACAGCCTCCAGTATATCCGGAGGATAGCCTATCCCCATTGCATAACGAGGCTTGTCAACTGGCAACAACCCGGAAGTTATCTCAAGCATATTATATATTAAATTGCTCGGTTCTCCAACCGATACTCCGCCGATAGAATAACCGTCGAAATCCATACCCGCCAATTCATTTGCGCAGGATTTCCTTAAATCTTCGTAGGTTGCGCCTTGGACTATGCCGAATAAAAACTGTTTTTTCCCGGCAATCACCCTATTCCTACCATTATGCTTAAAAGAACGTACCGCCCAGTTTATTGTCCTTTTCACCGCCGCCTCGGCCGCAGACCTAGGGCAAGGATAATGCACGCATTCATCCAAAGGCATCATAATATCAGACCCTAAATCATGTTGTATATCAATGACGTCTTCGGGAGTTAGAAAATGCTTAAATCCGTCGATATGCGACTGAAACTCCACCCCCTTATCGCTTAATTTCCGCAGGAGCGCAAGGCTAAATATCTGATACCCGCCGCTATCGGTTAATATAGGCCTTTCCCAGGATATAAATTTATGTAACCCCCCCGCCTTACGGATTACATCCATGCTCGGACGTAAAAATAGATGGTAGGTATTAGACAGCATGATCTGGGCCCCTGCCTCTAAGACATCTTTTGGATAAAGGCCTTTTATTGTAGCGTGCGTCCCTACAGGCATAAAACACGGGGTGTCGATATCTCCGTGCGCCGTAGAAACTCTTCCCAGCCTTGCATTACTATTCTTATCCTGGAGAATTAGCTTAAACATAATAATCTCATATTATCAACATGGCGTCGCCGTAGCTATAAAACCTGTATTTCTCTTTAATCGCCTCCTGATAAGCTTTTTTCATAAGGGCTTCCCCGCCAAAAGCGCAAACAAGCATAAAGAGCGTGGTCCGGGGAAGATGAAAATTTGTTAGCAGGCAATCGGCAATCTTAAATTTATATCCGGGATAAATGAATAAATCAGTAAACCCTTCTTTCAAACCTGAAGAATATGCCTCAAGGGCTCGCAGGGCAGTTGTGCCGACAGCAAAAATCTTTTTCTTATTACTACGCACTCTTTCTATCTTTTCCTGTGTTATTTTAGGAACCTTAAAATACTCCGGCTCCATATTATGCTTCGTTATATCTTCTGAGGTAACTGGTTTAAACGTACCTAAACCTACATGAAGGGTCAGGTAGGCAAGATCTACTCCTTCTGACTCTATACATTCAAACATGCTACTGGTAAAATGTAATCCCGCAGTAGGAGCTGCAATCGCACCCTCTTCCCTGGCATAGATTGTCTGGTAATAATCCTTATCCGCTTCTTCGGGCTCTCTTTTTATATACGGAGGCAGGGGAACCTGGCCTATTTTATATATACTATCCGCATCTTCTTTACGGAAAGATATCTCTTTATGCCCGGTAATTATACCGGTGACTTGCTCTTTCCCGAAACTTATCTTTTCTCTTACCTTTGTACGGCTTGGTTGGATTAAAGCCTCAAACCTGCATCCGTCTTTACGCTTTGTCAGCAGGACCTTAACCTTCCCTCCGGTTGCCTTATGCCCGATTAAGCGGCAGGTAAGTACCCGAGTGTCATTTAAGACGATGAGGTCTCCTTTATTAACAAAGCTTTTAAGGTCTTTAAAACTTTTATGCGATATTTCTTTATTTAACCGGTCTACTATTAAAAGCCTTGCTGCATCGCGCTCCCTTAAAGGATATTGCGCTATCAAGTCTACGGGTAGAAAGTAATCAAAATCCGAGAGCCTCATTTTATTAAAACCTAAGGTAGGCCTTATAGGGCGCTTAAGTATCTCACAAGTTCACTGTCTATTTCGTCGTAAGAAAATATGGCTATGCCATCAGGGTTAAGGCTTGCGACTGTCTTATATTGCGAAATAAACGCGTTCAGGCTATCTTTCATAAGATATAGTCCTAAACCTACAAAGACTTTTCCACCTGATTTCTGCGCAAGGGAAGAACGCACCAATTCCTTGGTCAACTGGTTATCGAGAGTATAATTCATAAGCACAACATAATCCAATATCCCTTCTTCTAGCCATAAAGGCCAGTCCTGGAACAAGCTGGAATAAGCCCTCTCCTGCGAAGCTATTACCGCAGACGAAACTAATAAATCTTTTGATTTATCTTTAATGCGCTTTGCCACCCTTCTTACAAGGCTGGTCACCTGGTCACGCCTCCAGTCGTCCCAAAGCATATATTCTTTTGCTGTCTTTAACCCTGAGAGAGGATCCATCCTCGTCCAATCCTGAAACCTTTCTATATTCTTTATGCCGTAGCCATAACTTAAGCCGTATTTAGTAAACCTTGATCCCGGAATAAACGGAACGGTCATCGGATAACGCGCATAATCAAAATGCACGCCGCTGAATAAAGGATACCTGTTTATAATCTCGTCTACAACGGTAATCAAAAATTTCACTACCCTCTGGTCTCCGGGCTCCAGGAACAAAAGCTCTTCTCTTAAATAATACTTATCGGATTCGTTAGGATTATCCCTTCCCGAGGCCCGAAGGTACTGATCCCTGGTTAAGACCTCTTGACCAAACTGCTTGATTATATCAGCATTGCTATTCTGCCCGAGGCTCAACAAGTTAACCCATGCAAAGACTTTAATATCATTATCCTTGGCTTCTTTTAATAAAAAATCAATGATATCCGCCCCTGCTGACTTGGTCATATCTTCATACTTTAAACGGCTAAGCTCTTTTGAATCATAGTAAGCCTGGCCCGATTGATACACCTGAAGATATATGCGGCTTATCTTAGCCTCCCTGCAAAGAGAGATTAGTTTTCTTGCGGCTTCTTTCGAATAAAGGACTTTATTTTTCGAGAATACGCTTACCCAGACACCCTTAGGGATACCTTCAGCAAAGGCATAACTCCCTAAACTTAATGACGTAAGACAAAAAAATAATAGTAAGAAAATTGAGAAGGGCGCATTTTTCTTATTCATTCTGCTTATTCTTATACCTTTCTATCTCTGAATAAATACAACCGCAGTATTTCTGCATATATACTGCCTTAGACCTTGCCTCTTCATGGGCCTTCTTAAATCCAGGCCTAAAATCTGCATAATAAAATTCCAGCCCCTCCTCTTTTGCGGCTTCGCTCCCGATCCTCTTTAACGCCTCATGATCCTGATATGGGCTTGCTAAGAGGGTAGTGCTGAAATATTTAAAACCTTTAAGTTTGGCCAGAGATGCTGTTTTCTTAAGCCTTAATTTCCAACATACCGGGCATCTAGCCAAAGCATCTTCTTTAAAATTTATTACCCTGAAGAATTCATAGGGCAGATAATCAGGATAAATTACCTCTATCCCCGCATCCAGCTTAACCAACGCCTGCTTCCTCTGATTGTATTCCAGAAAAGGATGTATATTAGGGTTGTAAAATAAGCCTGAAACCTTAAACCCTTTAAGCCTTAATACTTCCAAAGGATAAATAAGACAAGGAGCACAACAGATATGGATAAGCAGTTTCATTTGTAATCAATTAAAATAGATCTTCCTGCCCTTCTTTTGTGTATTTTAATCCGAAATGCTCAAAGGCAAGCTTAGTAGCAACGCGGCCGCGTGAAGTGCGCCTAATATAACCGGCCTTAAGAAGATACGGCTCAACAGTATCGGCAATAGTATCTACCTCCTCATTGAGGCTGGCAGCCAATGATTCTATCCCTACGGGCCCTCCTCCGTATGAATCCAGAATAAGTTTCAAAACCCTACGGTCTAGGTCATCAAGGCCTGCCTTATCGATTCTTAGCCCGTCAAGGGACTTGGCCGCAATACCTACATCTATTTTCTCAAGGGAAGCCACCTGGGCATAATCCCTTATTCTGCGTAAAAGGCGGTTTGCTATACGCGGCGTACCGCGTGCCCTGCGGGCTATCTCACAAGCAGCATCATCCGCAATTCCTATATCCAGTATTTTGGCAGAATGCTTAACTATTTTAGACAAATCCTCATTTGTATAAAAATCCAGGGCATAGAAGATTCCGAACCTCCCCCTTAACGGAGCAGCCAGTAAACCTGTGCGTGTAGTTGCCCCTATAAGGGTAAAGGGCTTAAGGTTAAACTTTATCGTCTTTGCATAAGGACCTTTATCGATAATAAAATCAATCTGAAATGTTTCCATCGCAGGATACAAAAACTCCTCCACTACTTTAGAGAGTCTGTGTATCTCGTCAATAAACAATATATCCCCCCTCTCAAGATTAGTCAGGATCCCGATTAAGTCTCCGGCCCTTTCAATAGCAGGCCCGCTCGTAGCGGTTATCTTAGAACCAACCTCGTGAGCGATAATATGCGATAAAGATGTTTTTCCCAGGCCGGGAGGACCGCTTAACAGAACATGCTCTAACGGCTCTTTTCTTTGCCTGGCGGCCTGAATAGAAATTTTTAAGTTATCGACTATATCCTTATGCCCTACAAATTCCGAAAATTTCTTAGGACGTAAGGAGATATTCAAAACTAGATCTTCTTCGGATTCTTTTACGCTGGCAAGGTTAATGCCCCCTTTAATCAGCGCCTCTCTCGCCCCGTTAGAAACATCTTCTGCGGGGGAAGTTAATTTAGGCTTTCTAACGGGGCTCGTCTCTTCGCTCATAAGGTATAATGTTCTCCTTGTTCCTTAATATTTCTATCTCTTCAAATAGCTGATTCTGCCGGGCAACAATCTCTTTCACGCGGATTAGCTCCAATACCGCCAGGAAAATAACGATTATATCCATCTTATTCTTAGCCCTTCCGAATAAATCCGAAAGCTTAACTTCCGACTTAACTAATAACAGATGGAGTATTTCGTGCGTTGCCTGCTCAACCGTAAACTGATCTTTAACTACCTCGTAAAAAACTTCCTTGGGGACATCCTTCAATGCCTTAGAAAAGGCATTAATCAAATCAAATATACTTGCTTCAAAATAAACATCTTTGCTGCCTAAATCTTTAGTGTCAACTTCTGATTTCGGGCGCTTAAATACCTCCCGCTGGTCACTTTCCTTCTGGCGAAGGTTCTCTGCTATCTCTTTAAACTTTTCATATTCCAGAAGCCTCCTTACCAATTCCTCGCGCGGGTCTTCAGGCTCCTCCTGCATACCTTCGCCTTCTTCAGCCGGCAGAAGCATCTTAGACTTAATCTGCATAAGCGTTGCCGCCATAACCAAAAATTCCCCTGCAATATTTAAATCCAAAAGCTGCATTAAGTTTATATACTGCATATATTGTTCGGTAACCTTGGCGATAGGGATATCATAAATATTCAAGTGGTCTTTTTTTACAAGATACAAGAGAAGATCAAGCGGGCCCTCGAATATCTCTAGTTTTATTTTATAGTTCATAGATTAACTTCTTTCAGTACTTCCTTCATGGTCTTTGAGGCCAATGCTTTTGCACGTTCATTACCCGTCTCTAAAATTTTCTTAATACTGTCTTTATCTCTGGAGAGCTCAACTTTCTTTTTCTGTACGGGAGAGATCTTAGCAATAATCTTTTCTGCAAGTATCTTCTTGCATTCGGTACAGCCTTTTTTCGCTTTTACGCACCAATCATAAACATCCTCCTTCATATCGGAGGTAAATGTAGAATAATAAGAAAAAACGTTGCATACATCCGGATGCCCGAGGTCAGAAAGCTTAATCCTTTTAGGGTCGGTAAACATGGTAGAAATCTTCTTTGCTATGAGATCAGCTGAATCAGAAAGATTTATCGTATTAAGATAACTCTTGCTCATCTTGCGCCCGTCTAACCCCAATAATTTAGGATTCTCGGTTAATATCGCATCGGGGTAAGGGAATATTTCTTTTCTGTACAAATTGTTAAAAAGCCTCGCTATTTCCCTGGTAAGCTCCAAATGGGGAAGCTGATCCCTTCCGACAGGCACTTTATCGGCTTTATAGAGAAGTATATCCGCTGCCTGCAGCACAGGATAGCCTAAGAAACCGTAAGTATTCAAATTACGCGTTTTAACTTCTCTTAACTGCTCTTTATATGTAGGGCAACGCTCAAGAAGGCCAAGAGGAGTCAAACAGGAAAATATCATATGCAGGCTGAGATGCTCTGGAACCTTCGATTGTATAAATATTACCGATTCATCAGGGTTAATGCCCACGCTAAGCCAATCTATAACATTATCAATTATATTTTCGGATAACTCTGACGTATTTTCATATTCGCTCATTAAGGCATGCCAGTCAGCAACCATAAAGAAACACTGGTATTCTTTCTGCAGCTTAACCCAGCTATCCAACGCACCGACAAGATGGCCTAAGTGCAGTTTCCCAGTCGGACGCATTCCGCTAAGTATAACTTTCTTCATATTTTCCTGGCTATCCTCTCTTCTGTATACGCTTCAATAATATCGCCCTCCATCAACTGATCAAATCCCGCAAGGCTTATCCCGCATTCAAAACCTTCCAGAACCTCGCGGACATCGTCCTTAAAACGCTTTAAGGAAGATAGCTTCCCTTCAAAAACCACCTGCCCGTTCCTGGTTAAGCTAACCAGGCAGGTACGGTTAAACTTGCCTTTCACCACAAAACATCCGGCAACGGTACCTGCGCGAGAAAGCTTAAACATTTTCCGCACCTCAGCTCTCCCTAAAAATACCTTCTTAATCTTAGGCTCAAGCATCCCCTCTACCGCGGCTTTTATATCATTGGCTAGCTCATAAATAATATTATAAGTCTTGACATCCACTCCTTCTTTTGCGATAAGATCTTTTGCCAAATCGTCTATGTCTATATTAAAACCTAGTATTAACGCATCTGAGGCAACAGCCAGAACAACATCAGAGCTATTAATATTACCGACACCCGAATGTATAAAGTCTATCTTTATCTCCGTAACATTCAATTTATTCAAAGTCTCTCTTATTGCCTCAAGAGAACCCTGTACATCCGTCTTCAAAATAAGCTTTAGTTCTTTTACTTTCCCTTCCCGGATCTGAGTATGTAAATCTTCTAAATTTATGCGTTTTACTGGCTTGACCTGCTCTGCCCTCTCTTTTTGAACGCGTAAAGCAACCAGCTCCTTAGCCTCCTTTTCGTCAGAGATAGTAAAAAACTGCTCTCCTGCTAAAGGCACACCGGAGATCCCCAGGACTTCAACCGGCTCTGAAGGGGCAACGCTAGTCACTGCCTGGACACGGTCATTAAACATCGCCCGTATTTTACCGTAGAAATTACCCACTATGATATTCTCATTTAAATGCAAAGTGCCATTT